>CAMMYR010000053.1 GCA_946528255.1 uncultured Methanomicrobiales archaeon
TTCTTCATTGACCCTCCCCTCATCGGTCGAGAAGATAGGCGATTACGCTTTCTCGTACTCTAACAATCTGGAATCCGTATCGCTGGGCGCGAATCTCCTGGAGATCGGGGCCCATGCGTTCCAGGGCACGACGAAACTCGTCTCTCTGTCCATCCCTGCAGCCGTTAACTCGATCGGAGAAATGGCATTCCTGTCCGCATCTGCTCTCAAGACCATTTCCGTCGATCCCAGCAACACCACTTACTACTCCGAGGATGGCGTCCTGTTCAAGAGGAACGGCTCCAATCCGTACGATACCCTGATGTGCTTCCCCATCAGCAACCCCGGTGTTCTTGCGACCACTCCCAGCGCTTACACCAGCGGGGATTTCAACTACACCGGATACTACAACTCCTCCGGCACGAAGACCAACAGCGGCGTCGTGACCGCGTATGTCATACCGTACAATACGGTGAATATCGCCAGAAGCGCATTCTATGAAGCGCTGATCACCGACCTTGTGATCACGCATGATGTCAAGACCATAGGCGCCAGTGCATTCTCCCACTGCGAGAGGCTCACATCCGTGACGATACCGAAATCCGTTACCTCCATAGGGGCCTCCGCGTTCGCCCAGTGCTACAGCCTGGTGGCGGTCCAGATACCCGCCATCAGTCTGACCGCGGGGAACGAGTTCCAGGACTGCAAGCGCCTATCGGTCCTCATGGTCAATTCCGGCTCCAACATTTCGTACAGTAGCAACTCCCTACCTTCCAACTCGTTCTCCGGAACGACCACATGGTCCAAGTGGAACGGAAGCGGTTGGGATGGTGCAACCTCTATGACATCTCCTCAATCCGGAAACACGTACTACAGGGCCGCCGTGGGCAATTATTCGGTTTCGGATTTCAACTCGGCAAACGGTGGAGATGGGAGCAGGCCCCTGCCAGATGGCATGTACTACCACAAGTTGACACACAGTTCGAACGCGAACGATGTCCCGGTGGTATTCACCACCGGTTCAGGAACGCTTTCGGTCACCACAGGGAACGATTCCCAGAAGGGGAAATGCAACGTGGTAATGTTCACGTCCGCAAGATCGTTGCTGATAACCGAGGGCGTCACCCACATAGGGAACAGGTTATTCCAGACCACCTGCACGCCCGTACAGGCGCTTCCAGAATCTACCACTGGAATCGGATACGAGGTATATCAGGCCAATCAATTCACAGAAGTGATTGTGTTGCCCAAGCTTGCCACCAACCTCAGCAGCGGGCCGTTCTCGATTCCTGGAAATGTCCAGAAGTTCGTCGTGGACCCCGAGAATCCCGAGATCACCTACAGCGGTGGCTTGCTGTACCGCACGACCACTTCATTCAACAAGGTCCTACAGGCTCTGAACAACGGCGAGAACCTGATCGTCGCACAGGGCGCCACCCAGCTTGGTATGAACTCGTTCAGGAGTTCGCAGGTGACCGCCGCAGCCTTCCCCGAGACCACTCTGGAATTAGCCAGAGAGGAGGGCGGGCAGTCGACGTATACGTTCTGGTCCGACTCCTTTGGAGCCACGATACCGTACGTCTACATTCATGCGCTTAAGACAGAGAGCACATCCGCCAGGATATTCGACAGTGGGGGTACCAATGAACGCCTGGGGCCGTATGTCTTCGAGTTCGGTAGCGGTTCGTCCATCGCTGGAACCTGGGGGAGCAACGGTAGTCGTGTCCCCTCAGTGGAAATGATCATCGCCGATAAGGATCTGTCTCCAAGCATAGCAAAGGTATTTTTCACCTCAGGCGACAACAAAGTAAAGCAATGCTATTATGATGTCCTGGACAACAAAAAGATAACGGACACCAGCAATTCCTTCCAGGCCGGGCACGCCTACATCAGGGGTAACGCATCCGGGCCTTACAACTACGTGACGAAATTCGGCGCGATCCCCGACACATCCATCAGCTACTTCCTCTCGGGAGACGTCCTCGTATTCCACGGGACAGGAGCGATCCCCGATTATAAGGCGGGCTTCGCCCCATGGTTCTCCAAGCTCAACGATGGCACGGTCAAACACATCTACCTCTCCGAAGGTATCACTACTGTCGGGAACTATGCTTTCTACAACACCGGCGGCAAGATCCTTTCGGCATCTCTGCCGTTCGGCCTCACCACCATCAAGGCCCATGCCTTCGACGGCTGCAGCATGGACCGCCAGTACATACCTGATGCAGTGGAGACCATCGACGTCACCGCGTTCCAGAACTGCGCCAAGCTGAAGGAGTTCCAGTGCAACAATAACGGCACCTTCATCACTGAGGGCGGCATCATCTACAAGGGCACCACGGCCTGGATCATCCCAGTCGGTTCGGAATCCATCACGGTCAGGAGCGGCACCACAGCCATCCAGCCCAACGCGGGATACGGCGCGAAGATGCAGTACATATCCCTGCCCTCGACGCTAACATCCATCGGGGAGAGCGCATTCAACGGATCGAAGAACCTGGAGTCCGTGACATTCGGCTCCCCCTCCCTGACCGTCGGGGCCAGCGCCTTCAAGGGCTCAACATCGATCTCGACGATCAAGGTCGCCTCGGGAACCGTCAGGTTCGGAGCCAGCGCCTTTGAGGGCTGCACCGCCATCAGCGAGATCAACCTCTCGGGAGCGTCATCCGTGGATTACGGGTCCAAGTCCATCCCGTACAAGACCTACTACAAGAACGGCATCACCCAGGCGGAGATCAAGGCCGATATCGATTACGAGAAGCTCCCGGTGAAGTACTTCTACACGATCACCAAAGCCGATTACAAATCCTGCTCCGCGGACGGCTCCGTCATGTACTTCGCCACGTCCAGCAAGCTGATCATCGTCACATCCGGCGAGGGAACCGGCAAGATGACAGACTTCGCCAGGGGCGCGGCTCCTTGGCACAAGTACTACGCTTCGCTGAGCGAGATCACCATCTCCGAGGGCGTGAAGCGCATCGGGAACTACGCGTTCCAGGATCTGAAGACCTCGTCCATAACCCTGCCGTCCACCACCGTGGAGATAGGGAAGTACGCCTTCTACAAGTCCGGCATTGCATCCATGGACATCCCCAACGCCACCACGACGATCGAGGAGGGCGCGTTCAACGGATGCACGTCCCTGACAGATGCATCCTTCGGCACGTCCCTAGCCACCATCGGCAACAGCGCATTCGCCGGATGCACATCCCTGAAGTCCGCGGTATTCGGCTCGTCCATGGTGTCGATCGGGGCCAACGCCTTCACCGGGTGCTCCGGGCTGAAGATAGTGGTCTTCGTGAGCGCCTGCACCGTGGACAACGCCGCATTCGATGCGAACGCATGGATGCTCGGAGGTACCGGCTCCGCGACCACAATATCCGGCACCATGTCCTCCGGCAGGTTCTACACCAGGGGCACCATGAGCGGTACAAGTTTCGACGGCGGCAAGCAGACTTACATATACGATTCCAACAGCGGCGTGCTCATCGTCTCCAAGGGATCCTCCGATAACCTGAGCTACAGCACCTCCATGAAATCCACATGGGGCAACGCCAGGTACCTAATCATGCCCGACATCGTGACCCTCAGCGGTACGGTGTTCAAGGACCTGGACAAGATCGAGGCTGTCACAGCCCCGAAGCTGACCACCATCTCCGCCAGCAGCGCGTTCTCCACCGGTCTCCAGACCGTGGAGGCTCCTTCCCTCGCATCGCTCTCGGGCAACGCGTTCAGCGGCTGCATCGCGCTCACATCGGTATCCATGTCCGCCGAGCCAACCACCATATCCGTGGATGCGTTCAAGACCGGCGGATCCCTGATCAACATCATATCCGGCGGAGTGCAGAAGGGTAACATCTCCTCGGGCCAGATCCCGCTGCTCACCGCCAGCATATACACCAGCACCACCGGCACATCGGGAGTGCTGATGTCGGACATCACATCATCCTCCAAATCCGCCGCATCGCTGGCCACCATCGACATGAACGGCCAGGTGCTGACCTACACCGGCGCCGGATCTCCCTTCGGCCACGCGTCCCCCACGCTGTCCGATTCCGACAAGACAGTGAAGAACACCTTCACATACAGCGGCTCCGCATGGTCCAAATCCGATTCCGATGTGCATGCGTACACCATGGGCGCGGCGATCATCGCCGGCGGGAACCTCTACGGATCCGATTACAAGCTCACATCGGTGTACTTCGACCTTTCGAAGGCCACCGTGACCGCATCCCCCGAATCCTACGAGTACGACGGAGAGGCTAAGGAGCCCACCGTCTCCGCGGCCATCAACGGCTACGCCCTGGATGCGTCGCTGTTCGAGCACACCTACTCCGACAACATCAACGCCGGCACTGCGAACATCTCGATCACCCTGGTCAAGAGCCCTGCCATCACCGGATCCGGGACCTTCACCATCGAGAAGCAGACCGTGGGATGGCCCACAGTGCAGCCCAAGGTGTTCGACGGTACCGTCAAGACCGCTGACATAACGATAACCGAGGCTACCCTCTACACCGTCACCCAGAACGTGGGAGGTACCAATGCCGGCACGTACAACGTCACCCTCACCCTGAAGGACTCCTCCAACTACAAGTGGGACGGAGCCACCACGGACTTCAAGACCATGAATTGCTTCACCATCAGCCCCGCCACGATCACATCCGTCGAGACCACCTACACTACGGTCTACAACGGTGCGGAGCAGCTGCCCGCCAAGAGCGACCTGGTCTTCAAGGACAAAGACGGGAACACCTTCAACGGGATGAGGCCCGAGGCTTCCAAAGTGGGCATCGCCGCCGGAACCACCGGCGGTATCAACGCCGGCGTTCAGAAGGCGAACGTCACCATAACCGCGGCAGGGAACTTCAACGCCGCGAATCTGGAGGTGTCCTATACGATCTCCGAGGCCACCGCATTCTGGTCTGCAGCACCATCGGCGGCGACCAACCCGGTCTACAGCAACGAGTCGAAGCCGTTGATCTCCGAGGGTACCGTGGGGAAGATAGCGGAGACCGAAACCGGTGTAGCCATGTACAGCGTAGGAGAAACACCCTCCACCTGGTCCTCCTCGATCCCCTCCGCGACCGATGCCGGCGACTACAAGGTATGGTACAAGGTCGATGCCTCCGGGAATGCCAACTGCATCGACAGCGAAGCCGTGTCCTTCACCGTCACCATCGCGAAGGCGACCCCTGTGTTCACCGTGACCCCCAGGGTCCTCCAGTACGACGCCGCGGAACCGGAGGAGCAGGAGCTGGTCATCCAGAATCCTGCCTCTGTGACCGGGTTCGAGATCAAGTACAGGGTCGGATCCACCGGGGACTACGCCGCAGAGATACCCAAGGCCACCAATGCCGGCGATTATGTGGTTTGGTACAAGGTCGATGGCGGCGACAACTACAAGTCCGTCGATCCCGCCTCCGTGACATCCACAATCAAGGCTGGCACATGCACGGTCAACGTCACCACCACGACCCATGTGTACAACGGAACCGCGCAGCCTCTTGGAACCCACGATGAACCCGCCGGAGGAACACTCAAGTTCGCCGTCATGACGACCGAGGGCGAACCGACGTCCTGGACCACATGGGATGCCGATCACGCCCCCGAGGCCACCAATGCC
>CAMMYR010000054.1 GCA_946528255.1 uncultured Methanomicrobiales archaeon
ACATACTTGTGATAGAATATGCGAACGAATCGCAGCTCGAGGCCGCCGCCTCGCTCCACCTCGGCTTCACGGCGCTCATGGTCAAGGAATACGGGGATAAGATCTCCGTGTCCAACTACGGCACCTATTCCCGCGACGGCGAGATCGGGGGCATAATGCTCCTGGCGGTTTCCAACCATGACGAGAGCTTCGACATCGGCGACGAGACCGGCAACATAAGGGACCTCGTCTCCGAGGCCAAGGCCGATATGGGAGTCGATCTCCCCACCTACCTGACCGGCTCCGCCGCCATCGGATACGACACCGAGAAATCCTCCATGGAAGATGTTTCGAAGGTCGACCCGCTGAGCATCCTGCTCATCTTCGTCCTGCTGGGGCTGTTCTTCTACGCCCTGGTCACAGCCGTCCTGCCCCCCGCGGTCGTCGGAATGGCATACGGGATCGTCCTGATGGCGCTGTACTTCATCGGCAGCGTCCTGGATATCTTCTACATCACGCAGGTCCTGATCCTGGTCTCCATGCTGGGGGCCGGATGCGACTACGCCATCTTCATCATCACCAGGTACAGGGATGAGTGCAAGAACGGCAAGGATCACGACGAGGCCCTCCGCGAGGCCATCGTATGGGGTGGGGAGGCTGTCTTCACCTCCGGTATCTCCGTCATCATCGGATTCGCCGCCCTGGCGCTATGCGACTTCTCCATGGTCCAGACCATGGGAATCATCCTGGCGCTCGGAATCGCCGTCGCGCTCGCCGCTGCGCTGACCTTCATACCCTCGCTCATCAACCTCCTGCACGACAGGATCTTCTGGCCCAGCAACATCCAGAAGTACAAGGATAACGAGGAGCGCTCCCTCCAGCCCGGGAAGAAGGGCTTCCACGCACGCATGTCCAGCGGCTCCAGGAGGTACTTCTCCTGGCTCTCCCGCTTCACCGAGAAGCGCGCCCTGCCCATCGCGCTGGCGCTCGTCCTCGTGGCGGTGCCCTCCATCTACTACTACACGCAGACAGAAGATTCGGCGGATATGATCTCCGTCATGCCCGACTCCGAGTCCGTGGACGGTCTCGAGACCATCATGGACAATGCGGACGGTGGAATGATCATGCCCACTTACGTGGTGCTCGACCTCGGCGGCAGCATCGGTACCGTCGGCATACTGCCTTTGGGCGAAACACAGATTCCATACATACAATGGAACGCGAAGGGACTGACATTCGATGAGACCGGGAAGCCCGCGGGCGTCGTACCGGCTCTGATGCAGATCTCCGCGGACATAACCAGCGACTACCCCGACGAGGTTGGAACCGTCAGCGGTACCAACTCCTGGCAGCTGATCTACATGCAGATCGCGCAGAAGGCAGGCACCACCGACCCCACCGTCATCAACCCCGAAGCGATCAAGATGCTCCCCGCAGCGGTCAAGGACCCCATACTCGCGGTCCTGGTCGCCGTAGGCGGACTCACGATGAACGCTGCACCCGACACCCCCGTCTCCCCCGATGGGAAGATCGTCGTCGCCAACCTCATCGACGGCATACTGAACGTCGGCACCGGCATCGTCAACGGGGCGGCCGACCACGTTGCCATGATGGTCGTCACCTCCGGGGAGCCGATGGCCGACGATACCCTCGACTTCGTCACCGAGCTCAGGGACGCCTTCCACGGCACCGGCGGATACGACTCCTACGGCCTGTGGACCGCATCCTATATCACCGGAACCCCCGCCAGCATGCTGGACATCTCATCCGAGGTCGAGAGCCAGTTCTCCATGATCAGGATCGTCGTCGCGATTCTGCTGGTGGCCCTGCTGTTCTTCATCCTGGGAAGCTACCTCACGCCCATCAGGGCGGTCGTGGCCATCCTGCTGAGCGTCATAACCACCGTGGCCCTGACCCGCTTCCTGTTCGCGGAGCTGCTGGACACCCCGGTGCTGTTCCTAATCCCGATCGTCCTGTTCGTGGTCCTCCTGGGACTGGGAATGGACTACGAGATCTTCCTCACCACCAAGATACGCGAGAACAAGGCGAAGGGGATGGACAACCACAAGGCCATCTCCGAGGCCATCAAGCAGGCCGGACCCGTCATCAGCCTCTGCGCGCTGATCATGGGAGGCACATTCCTGACCCTGACCCTGGCCGGCTCCTCCATGCTGAAGGAGTTCGGTTTCGCCCTGGGCGCGGGAATCCTCATCGATGGACTGCTCATGGTCGGTTTCTGCAGCCCCGCCGTCATGCACCTGATGGGCGACTGGAGCTGGAAGGGCCCCGGATTCCTCACCAGGAGGCACGGGATGAACCCCGACGGCAGCCTGGCCGAGAAGAACGAGTCCGAGCGATCGGAAAACCAAATGGGCCCCTCCGGGGGCCCCAAACCCATTACTCTGTTCTCCCATCCCTGACGGATTGTCTGGACCAGGGACACAAACCTTTATGAATGAGATTCGGATAAGGACGAATCACACACGCCGCCGTGGCTAAGGGGTATAGCGATGCCTTGGTAAGGCATAGGTCGTGGGTTCGATTCCCATCGGCGGCTCCATTATCTTCTCTAAACAGTGGATTCCGATTCCCATCGTCTGGGCGGAGCCATGGAAGGAATCACCGAAGCCTCTCCGGAGAGGGGCCCCGATGTCACCTCATGAGGTAGAACACGAATCCCGACCAGATCTTCGGGAAGAAGTAGGTGGTCTTCTTGGGCATGCGCTTGCCCGCCATGGAGAGATCCCAGATGCTCTGGAGGCTCGGGTCGTTGAGCACGATGGCCAGATCGTGCTTCTTCTCCGCCATGGCCGCCTTGACCGAGGGGTACTCGGCATCGAAAGAAATCGTTGCCTTGCCCTCGTCGGATTTGTACACAGCTTTGAGGATCTTCTCCTGCGCCACATAGGTGTCCAGCTTCCACATCCCCTCGCCGTCGTAATCGGCCAGCATGCACAGGCCGGATTTGAAGATCAATCCCATCATGTGGTCCTTCAGGCCGGCCTCCATCTCCTCCTGGGAGACCTCGATCGTCCTGAGTTCCTTGGAGATCCCCTTGACGGCGTTCTTCTCGGAGATGTTCCCCGTGTCGACCAGGCGGTGGGTGGGCCAGATGACCAGGCCCGCATCGTCGGCGGCTACCATGGTGGTCAGCACATACCCCTTCTTCTCGTCGTCCGGGTTCTCCAGCGAATAGTTGAGGGCGGTCTCGTACCTGTGGTGGCCGTCCGCGATGAGCATGTTCTGGTCCTTCAGCTCCTCGGTGACCCTGGCGGTGATCTCCGGGTCGGAGAGGCAGTGGTACTTGTGCTCCACGCCCGTGTCGTCCACGTACCTGTAGACCAGCTTGGCGTTGTCCCTGATCTTCCTGTTGAGCTCGGGGGAGAATCCCTGGAAGATCCCGAATATGGATTCCAGATGGGCCTCCATGTCCCTCAGGAGGTTCAGGCGGTCCGCCTTGACCTTGGAGAAGGTCTCCTCGTGGGGGATGATGTGGCCGTTCTCGTACTTCTCGGTCTTCAGGATCCCGACGATGCCGGTGCGCACCCTCTGGGTGCCGTTGTCGTCGAAGGTCTGCTCGTAGATGTAGAACGAATCCTGATCCTGCTTCAGCGCGCCCTGCTCGATCCAGGAATCCAGCGTCTTCCTGGATCCGTGGTACCTCTTGTCCGCATCGGGGCTGAGCGTGAGGTTGGTGACATTGAAGGGCCTGGATTTCAGGTCCTTCAGGTAATCCTCCCCGATGACATCGTAGGGAGGGGATATGCGGTCGCCGACGTGCTCGCCGGCCCTGATGTTGGGCCTGTAGCCCTTGAACGGTAGGAACGTCACCATGATGGAGCCTCTGATTGAGTATAACTGGTGCTCCTTAAAGAGGATGTCGATAAATGTGCATCCGCCCGTCGCCAGGCGGATGCAGTAATGAACGAAAACGTTCAGCAGATCCTGGGAACGGGGTCCCCTGCGGGGGCCTCCAATATCCTGCGGCCGCCGATCTCCGTCCTGAGGACGACCCTCTCCACGCCGTCGACGGCATGGCCGATGATGGCCGCATCCTTCCCCTCGGGGGTCCTGCGGATCGCCTTGAGGACCTCGTCGGCCATCTCCGGGACCACGCCGATCACGCACTTGCCCTCGTTGCCTATGGACAAGGGATCTATGCCGAGCATGTCGCAGGCGTTGGCTACGCCATCCCTTATGGGGATGGCGGATGAATCGATCTCCATCCCGATGTGGGATTTGGAGCACCATTCGTTGAGGGTGTTGGCGAGGCCCCCACGGGTGGGGTCCTTCATCGCCACTATGCCTCCGGCCTTCAGGCCTTCCGCTATCATCTTGTTCAGCGGGGCCACGTCGCTCTGGAGATCGGTGTCGAACCCGTATCCCTCCCTGAACGAGAGGAGCGAGACCCCATGGTCGCCCATGTAACCGGAGACGATTATCGCATCGCCCGGCTTCACGTTGGAATCGGTGCACCACCTGTGCTCCACGGGCCTGTACTCCGCGGCCTTGGCGAGATCGGAATCCAGGATGTCGGACCTCTTGCCGATGGCGGAGGTGGACATGAACATCTGGTCCACCGCACCGGCGCCGACCACCTTGGTATCCCCGGTGGCTATGGGCACACCGCATCCCTCGGCGGTCCTGCCCATGCTGTCGAACACCCTGTCGACGATGTCCATGTCGAGGCCCTCCTCGATCACGACGGAACATGCCAGTGCGATGGGCGTGGCGCCCATGACTGAGATGTCGTTCACAGTGCCAGCGACGGAAAGTTTCCCTATATCCCCTCCGGGGAAGAACAGGGGCTTGACCGTGTGGCCGTCGATGGTGAAGACCACGTCGTCCACTACCGCCGAGTCGTCCATGGAATCCAACGGGACGTCGGCCTTCATCTTGGGGAAGTGGCTGGTGACATGCTTGGAGAGGAACTCCTGCATGAGCTCCCCGCCCGCACCGTGGTTGAGAATCACCTTGGGCATGCCTGCATAATCCGAAGGGTTGGATATAGTAGTTGGGTTTGGAAAGGGCCGTCGGAGGCCCTCGCGGGCTGTTCGCTCCCCCGGGGAATACTTCCCGATGACCTCGGCGTGTGCCAGCACATGCCCTTTCATCGCGAAGTACAGGTCGTTCATCATGAACCCGCGGGAAAGCCCCAGCTCGCAGTCCAGGGCGTACGCCTTCAATGTGTACCTGTGCTCCCTGTCAGGGGGCGCCATGCCGCCGTAACCGGTGGCCTGCTCCACGGTCAGGGAATCGGCGATGCTGTGCCAGCTGTTGCATCCCTCGGTAAAATCGGAAGCCCTTCCGGACTCGCCCTCCTCCACCTTGGCGCGCTTGAGGTCGCAGAGAATCCAGTGGATCCAGTCGAATCCGCAGACCGGGATCGCATCGTAGTCGTCGAGAACAACAGCGAACGATACCGTGCCCTCGGGGGCATCGGTTATCTCGAACGGGACGGACAGCGACGGCATCCCGTCCCTGAACTCGGTCCCCTTGGCACCGTAGCGGTCCATGAAGGAGCCGTTGGATATACCGGCGCTGGCTATGCGCATCGCGCACCCTCGTAGCAGATCAGGGAT
>CAMMYR010000055.1 GCA_946528255.1 uncultured Methanomicrobiales archaeon
ATCGCCGCTCCTGGAGCACGACGCGATGTACATGAAGATCATCTACGAGAGGGCCCTGGTCAAGAAGGTCAGCAGGGACCTCAAGGAGAAGAGGAAGGCCGAGGCAGCCGCTGCCGCCGGTGAATGACATGGACGCTCTGGAGAAGATCCTGGAGTCCTGCAGGGACACCGTCCTCTCGGTCGACCCCGAGAGCCGCGAGGAGCTCGTGGAGGCGATCATCGATTCCAAGAAGACGTTCATCTACGGTTCCGGGAGATCCGGCCTGGTGGGCCAGCTCTTCGCAGTGCGCCTGGTCCAGCTGGGATTCGACGTCCATTTCGTCGGAGAGATGACCACCCCGATTATCGGACCCCGCGACCTTACCCTCCTGATATCCAACACCGGGAACACCTCGTCGGTCTGCCAGACCGCGAGGATTGCCCGCAAGATAGGCTCCCGCGTCATATCTCTGACCAGCGACGGCGAGTCGGAGCTGGCGGACAACTCCGATGTGTTCATAGTGATGGACACGCCCCGTCAGCTGGCATGCGCCCCCCTCGGCACGATTTTCGAGGATTCGGCGCTCCTGTTCTTCGACGGCATAGTCGCCGACATAATGGACAGGCTGGAGATCTCCGAAGAGGAGATGCGCAACCGCCACGCCATCTGGGTGCGAATTCGCTCCTCCAGAAGTATGTCCGCCTTCTCCAGATCGGAGGCGCGGTAAACGGCCAGGGACTGTTCGAGATCGTCCACTATGATCAATATCCTTGATCCTTCAGGTATGGCCACTTTCGAGGGATCGGTGGAGAGGGGAGCCCTCAGGCTTATCCCCAATACCGACTCCCCGTTCTGGTCTATGACAGCCACTGCGCCATCCATCCTCCCTCTGATAATAGCCTTCCCGGAGGACTCCGTCTCCGAGATTATGGCATTGATGGAGTCGGATGTGAATACCGCGTCGGCGGTGCCGTAGATGCCCATGCATCCCCATAGCCGAAACCGTAGATAACAGCTCGCAGGTCCAGCGGATCCCTTATCAGCTGCAGGACGTCGTCCTCCTGCGCATAGCCGCCGATCCTGCCCCCGTTGGGCAGCAGCACGTAGCCGTTCCTGACGCCGTATGCGCTCTGGCCCCATCTCTCCGATGCGGACCTCACGATGTCCTCGGCCCGGTTCTCCGGCCTCAGTTCCATTACGATCTCGTTCTTCCCGGTGATATCCCTCACTTTGAGTCTCATTATACCATCCGGACATTGCACATGGCGTTCAGGGTAAAAAGGAAGCAGTATGATTTTATCATTGATGGATGGTATACCCCTCATGGTAGGCGGAATAAGGCTCCCCGAGCACTCCCACTGCGCGTACTGCGGCGACCCGATACCCTTCGGACAGGAATTCTGCGATGAGGAGTGCGCCCGCCTCGAGGCCAAGGCGGAAGCCGATGCCCAGAGGAAGGACGTACTGTTCTACGTCGCGTCCATCGCCACCGTTGCTGTCATAGTCGCAATAGGCCTTCTGATCTGAGGGCGCCGACGGTAGCACCGACGTCGTGCACCCTGATGATGTCCGCACCGCAGCGGACTGCTTCCACCATGGCTGCCGCCGTGGCGGCATCTGGATCCATCCCGGGATAGGAATGGGCCAGGAACCTCTTGCGGGATGCACCGATGAGGACTGGATATCCGTTGGAGATGTCGTCGGAGGATACCAATAATTGATGATTCTGCTCCGGGGTCTTCCCGAACCCCAGCCCCGGATCCAGAATTATGCCGTCCCTGCGGATACCGGCGTCCAATGCGGCATCGGCGCGGCTTTTCAGGAATGAGGATACCATCGAAACGGCATCCCCTGCGATGCCGTCCGCCTTGTCGAATACACCGCCTTCAGCCTGCATTATGACCACCGCCGCATCGTGTTCGGCGCAGACCTCCAGCATACCGGGGGCCAGAAGGCCGTTGACATCGTTCACTATCAATGCTCCCAAATCCAGGGCGGCAGCGGCGACCTCGGGCTTCATGGTGTCGACGGATATCGGCACGTCGGTGGAACCTGCCAACTCCCCGATGATATCGGATATCCTGGCGATCTCCACGTCCGCCGGCACCGGCACGGCGCCGGGGCGAGTGGATTCCCCTCCCACATCGATTATTGATGCTCCGGCATCGATCATGTCGAAGGCATGTCCGACGGCGCAGGACTCCCACCTGCCGCCATCTGAAAAAGAATCCGGGGTCGCGTTCAGGATCCCCATGATGACCGGGGGGCCCGTGCGGTGCCCCCCGGCCCTGAAGGTTTGGCTCATAGGAGCTCGTCTATGACTTCGACCAGGTCCCTGACCTCGATCTTCCTGTCGCCCTTGGCGGCGGACAGGTTGTTGACGCAGAACGGGCAGGTAGAGATTATGACATCGGCGAACTCAGCCTCGTCCAGGCGGGTCCCTGCGATGTCCATGGACTCCTGGGGATATGCGGACCTCACGCCTCCGCCGCCTCCGCAGCAGTGGCTGGTCTTCCTGTTGAACTCCATCTCCCTGAAGTCGACTCCGGGGATCTTCCCGATGACCTGCCTGGGCTCCTCGTAGATGCCGCAGTGCCTGCCCAGGTGGCAGGGGTCGTGGTATGTGACGACCTTGCCGTCCATGGGCTTGAGCTTCAGGTCCTGCCTGGCCAGGAACTCGGTGATGTGGAGCACCTCGAACGGCACATCCACATACTTGGGGTACTCGTGCTTGAACATCCTGTAGCAACCGGCGCAAGCCAGCACCAGGGTCTCGACGCCCATGGCCTTGATGTTGTCCACGTTCTTCTGCATCAGCGGCGTGACATCGTCCTGGGACCATCCGACCCTCTGCATGACGGAACCGCAGCAGACCTCGTCCACGGTGGTGAAGTCGACCTTCAGCTTCTCCAGGATGCTGAGGGTGGCCTGGGCGGTCTTCTTGGATCTGTAAGTGGCGGTGCATCCCACGAAGTATCCGACCTTGGCCTTCTTGGGGGTCCTTCCCAGAGCCTCGGCCCTGGGAGTCTCCTCCCCGAAGGGGTTGCCGGTCGCCAGTATGCTCTCGCACATGGCCTTGTGCTTCGGGAGGATGTGCCCGTTGGCCACGAGATCCGCGCGGCAGAGCTCGATGATGTCCACGATCTCCACCTTTGAGGGGCACCTCCTCACGCAGTCCGCGCATGTGGTGCAGGTGTACATGTTCCTCACAACGGATTCGTCAGCGGCCAGGTCCCCGTTGAGGAGACCGTATGTCAGGATGATCCTGCCCCTGGAGAGGGCGGAGTCCCACCCTATGGATTTGAACGAGGGGCATACGCTCTTGCAGAAGCCGCACATGGTGCACACGTCGACCGCGTGCCTGACCTTCTCCAGGTTCTTGACGTCGAAAGCCATCTCACATCACCTTGGGGATAGTTACGCTGCCGTCCATGAGCACGATCACACGGGCCTTGGGATTCTCTTTAAAAGCCTCGCCGACGGCGTCGGCCACCGAGGGGAAGGGCCTGATGTTGGCGTCCTCCAGGAGCTTGGGGTCCAGGTCGGTGACCGCCCAGATGGATGCCCATGTGGCGATCTCGGCCATCTTGGCCGCCTTGTGGTAGCCCAGCTTGTACTCGGCCCTGAGGTTCTCCAGGACCTGGTTGGGGTCCTTGGAGGAGGAGAGCTGCTGGAGGAAGGTGGCGTGGCCTATGCCCTCCCTGCACTTGGAGACCATGATGATCTTCCCGCCCTCCTTCAGGGCCCACTTGCCGTTATCCAGCGCCTTCTGCGACTGGTAGAGGTCGACGTCCATGGGGTACGGCGCCACGGAGACGACGACGTCTGCCTTCTCCGGTATGGGCACGGAGAAGACCTCGTTGGCCCATCCGACGGCCCTGTCGAACGCGGGGTTCAGCGCACCGGATGCGACCTTGTAGATGTTCTGATGGCGGTCCAGCACCATCTGTATGGAGAAGATCTGCTTCCCCTTGACCACGGCCAGGGCGTCCATCATGTCCTCGTGCACGGGGTTCCCCTCGAGCACCAGTGACTGGGCCTCCTTGCTCATGGCCAGCTTGTGGTTGGCCTCCACGGTCCTGAAGGATGCGACGCCGGGCAGGAAGCTCTTCCTGCCGCCGGTGTATCCTGCGAAGTAGTGGGGCTCGACCGATGTGATTATCACCAGGCGGTCGGCGTCCACGGCCATCTTGTTGACCTCCATGGGGGTGCCGTTCTTCGACGTGCCCAGGTTGACGCACTCTGATTTCTTCGCATCGTGGCAGAAGATCCTGTCCTTCAGCTCCCCGTAGTGGGAGCCGAACACGAAGGAGTATTCCTCCGGGGTCATGTCCCTGTGGGTGCCGGTGGCTATGAGGTACCTGGCCTTCCTGAGGTCCATCCTCTTGGAGAGGGCGTCGAGGACCTTGGCGGTGGGCGTCGGGCGGGTGCCGTCGTTCACGATGAATACGATGTCCTTCCCGCCTTCGAGGAACGCTTCCAGGGAATCATAGCCTATGGGGCTGTCGATGGATTCCCCGATAACCTCGTCGGGGTCGCCGCACTGCACGTCCTTGGGGTAGAATGTCCCGATGTAGTTCGCATCCGGGATGTCCACCTTCTGGACTCCGTCCTTTCCGTACTTCACGTCGATGATCATTTGGACCGACCGAATGGCCGATTGAATCAGAATATATAATACGCGCGCGGGTGCAAGACGGTATCCATGGTTGATAGCGTTTAAAAATATTAGGCAAACTATTAATTGAGAATGCACATGCGACCGTAGTTTCTCCTCGAGAGATTTGCGTGAGGAATATGATGTTGAGAACCGAAGGTCATTGTAGGGTCCACAAGGTCGCGCCAGTTCTTGTGGTAATGCTGATTGCCGCATTAGCGGCGATAGCCGTGATGGAAACGGGCGAGGACTCGTATGCTCCGACCGGGACAGCTTGGAACGATTCCACGGCCCTTCCGACGTCTAGCGGGAGCTATTACCTCAATACAGACGTCACGCTAAGTGGTAGTGATACCCCGGATCTTCATGATAATACTACCGTCACACTTGATCTGAATGGACATACTGTAAGAGCTACTGGATCACCCTTTCAAGGTGTTTATTCCATGATGTCTATAACAGGTGGTCCAGTCGAGTTGACGATTTTAGATAGTGGTTCTAATGGGAAGATGACTTCCGAGAATGGCCATGTCATCTCCGTGTGGAGTAAGTGTACGTTAACAATAAAGGGAGGCACCTTCACTGGCGTAGATGGTATAAGCGGGGATACGGGCGGCAAGATCATCATGGAAGGCGGCAAGATCATCAATTGTAAACATAAGGGTGTGGATTTATACGGTAGTTCCGGTTCCTCGTCTGCAACCCAATTCGATATGAGCGGCGGGGAGATATCAGGATGCGGGACTGAAGATCGTGACTACTATATGGGGGGAGTCAGGGTAGCCGGTACGTCGGTTTTCAACATGACCGGAGGTGTCATAAAGAACAACAACGGGATGAGGTATTC
>CAMMYR010000056.1 GCA_946528255.1 uncultured Methanomicrobiales archaeon
TTCGACCCCGACGACCTGGTGGAGTGCGCCGTCATGTGCAGGGCCGCCCACCGCGGCGACGTCGACCGCGTCGGTATCCCCGAGAACTGCCTCGACGTGCTCTCGCAGACCATAGTCGGCATGAGCCTGGACTCCAGATGGGAAGTGGAGGACGCATACAACCTGGTGAAGGGATCGTACTGCTACAGGAACCTCACCAGGGAATCCTTCGACGAGGTCATCAGGTACCTCGGATCCAAGGACGGGTTCGAGGGCGTGTATTCCAAGATATGGTACGACGAGGAGGAGGGCCAGTTCGGGAAGAAGAAGGGCTCCCGCATGATCTACTTCATGAACCTCGGGACCATCCCGGAGGAGGCCAATTACAGGGTCGTCACCAGCCACGGGACCGTTGCCGGTGAATTATCCGAGAAGTTCGTGGAGAGGCTGTCCCCCAGGGACGTCTTCGTGCTCGGCGGCAGGTCCTTCGAATTCGTCAGGTCCAAGGGTATGACCGCTTATGTGAAGGAAGCCAACGGCAGGAAGCCCACCGTCCCCTCGTGGGCCGGCGAGATGCTCCCCAGGTCCTTCGACCTGTCCATGGACATCGCCGAGTTCAGGAGGGAGATGTCCAGCCGCATCAACCAGGATGATGCTGAAGCCATAGAGGGCATATCCCAGGAGTTCGACGTGGACCGCGGATCCGCCAGGAGCATGCTGTCCTATTTCAGGGAGCAGGAGGCCGTCGCCGGCTTCATCCCCGACGATAAGAAGCTGGCGGTCGAGGAGTACGTCGACCCGTCCGGCAACCAGAAGCTGGTATTCCACTTCCCCTTCGGGCGCAGGGTCAACGACGCCCTGTCCCGCGCTTACGCTTTCAGGCTCACCGGCATGACCGGAGCCAATGTCTCCGTTACGATCTCCGACGACAGCTTCATGCTCGGCTGCCCCAGGACCATCGACCCGGCCGTGGTGCCGGGTCTGATCAAGGCCGACGAGCTGGACGCCATACTCAGGAAATCCCTGAAGGATTCGGAGATCTTCAAGCTCAGGTTCAGGCACACCGCCGCCAGGAGCTTCATGATCCTCAGGAACTACATGGGCAAGCCCATATCCGTCAACAGGCAGCAGGTCAGGTCCAGCTATCTGCTGGAGACCCTCGGCAGCATGGACGGGGTCCCCGTCATCGAGGAGACGTACAGGGAGGTCCTGGAGGACGACATGGACATCAAGAACGCCAAGTACGTCCTGGAGCAGATCGACTCCGGGAACATGACGGTCGATGTCATCAGATTCACCGGGACCCCGTCCCCGTTCGCCCACTCCGCCATCCTGTCCGGATTCTCCGATATAGTGCTGATGGAGGACAGGTCCGCCCTGCTCAGGGAGCTGCACAGGAAGGTCCTGTACAGGGCGCTGGGAGACTCCGTCAGCGAGTTCGAGTTCACCGAGGACGCCGTCGTCCCATATTTCGCCCAGAAGCCGCCCAGGGTCATGTCCAAGGAGGACATACCGAAGCTGCTGGCCGTCACCGGCCCGCTGCAGGCCTTCAGGGAGCGCGGCAGGAACATATACACTTACACGGACGAGGACAGGAAGACCGTCGACGGATGGCTCAGGGAGCTCATGTCCGACGGTACGATCGGCACCGTGTTCATGGACGAGCCCTACGTGTGCCTCAGATCCGAGATGCCGTATTACAAGGCCGCCACCAGGAAGGAGAGGGAGCTCACCGACGTCGACTCCGCTGTGCTATCCAAGATCGCTCCGGAGGGCGTCACCATCAAGGAGGCCGCCTCCGCACTGGAAATAAGCGAGGATGTCGCATTCAGGTCCATCAGGAAGCTGGAGTCCATGTACCTGGTCACCAGGCTGGACATCAACGGCAACAACGTCTGGAGGTTCATCCCCGCGGACATACCGGATACCGAGCGCAACCCCGCGGTGGACCGCATCGTGCTGAGGCACCTGGAGTGCTTCGCGCCCGCCACCGTCCAGGAGGTTTCCTTCGCGCTGTCCATCACCGAGGAGGATGCCAGGGCGTCCCTGGAATCCCTGGTGGAGGCCGGCGAGGTCTCCAAGGGCAGGTTCCTGATCTCCGAGAACGACCAGTACATGCTGAGGATCGACCACATGCGCCTCAGGGCCGGCAGGGACGATGTGTACGACTTCGAGACCATCGAGAAATACAGGCTCAGCAAGGGCGAGCACTTCGGCAGCATAAGGGAGTTCTTCGAATTCTACGGCTCCGCCGGATCCGAGATCGACGTCTACCAGAGGGTGAGCGGATTCGACCTCGACGAGTGGTATTCCATGCGCGAATCCGGAGAGCTGATGCTCGGAAGGTTCGTCAGGGGCAGGGTCAGGTACGTCCTCAGGGAGGAGGCCGACCGCTACGCCGCCCTCAGGAGGGACGAGACCCTCCCGGAGGACGCCGCCGTGCTGAACATGATAGACGGCATGGGCAAGGCCACACTCAGGCAGCTCCTGGCCGAGACCGGCTGGGACAAGGAGAAGCTCAAGGAGTCCATCATGCGCCTCGACAGGTCCCTCAAGGTGGTACGCACCTTCGAGGACAGGGAGGAATGGGGCACGGAGAACATCTACACCGTGTTCAGGCCCGGGACGCCCGAGGGCGACCCCAAGGAGGTCCTCGTGAAGAGGGCCGTCAGGGCCTACGGACCGATCCCGCTCATGGCCATGAGGTACATCGTGGACATCCCCCTGGAGGAGATCGAGGAGATATGCCAGAGGATCGGCGCGACGCAGATCATGGTCGGCGACGGCCACACCCCGATGGTCATGATGCAGGACGAGGTCCCGGCATTGGGGCATGTGGGCGAGATGGATACCCCCGTCAGGCTGCTCTCGCTGTTCGACCCGGACCTGGGCTCCAAGTGGGCCGAGATATCATCCCGCTACGGCGACAAGTGGATCTACCCCCTGGTGAAGGGGAGCAACGTCATCGGCGCCATGGAGATCTGGGAGATGTCCGGGTGCATAGACGTCAGGTCCCTGGATCTGGACGACCCCGCCATGCTCCCGGATGCGCTGGGCGCCCTGGACAGGTTCATGGGATTCTTCCGCGCCAAGGGCACCGACATAATCAGGATCAGGGAGGTCCTCGGCGTATCGGCCGAGGAGCTCGAACCGGATATAGCCGATCTCCTGAAGTCCGAGGAGTACGTGCTCGTCAACGGATTCTACGCCAAGGGCGACTTCGTGCCCTGGACCCTTTCCGAGTCCGAGATGATCAACTACATCCTCAACAGGCAGCGCATCGGCCGCTCCGGGAAGTACCAGACGGTATTGGAGGCCATCAGCAAGAGGGGATACATCCGCGGCGACCAGGAGCTCATGACCCGCGTGGCCGAGAAGACCTCGGTGAAGAAGCAGATGGAGAAGGGAAACATGGTCAAGATGACCCTGTGCCCCTCGTTCCAGGGATTCACGGATCTGGCGCACAGCGGCGTGTTCAGGGCCGAGAAGGGATACGTCCCGGAGGGCAACGCAGCCACCATCGCCAAGATCATCATGGAGCGCCAGCCCGTGTCCAAGAAGGACATCGTCTCCAACTCCCCGCTGTCCGAGAACGCCACATCCGAGGCGGTATCGGAGATGATCCACAACTCCTACGTCTACCAGGATTCGGACTCGATGTTCAACATCGTTCCGGACAACGGCATGAGCCAGTACGAAGCCGTCCTGGAGATCATGAGGATGCACTTCAGGGACTTCGGCGTGTTCAGGGCCGAGACCCTTTCCAGCTTCGTCGACAGCAGGATGTCCGTGGTCAGGAGGGCGCTCAGGGACCTGGAGAAGGAGGGCTTCATCAAGAAGGGATACTTCCTGGAGGGCGACTCGGTCCTCAGGTGGATGATCGCCGAGGACGTGGGCAAGGCCCCGCCGAGGTTCATCAGCTCCTTCATCCTCAACTCCCAGGACAACCTGCACATCTACATGCGCGACCACATCAAGTCCATGGTCGGGAGCACCAAATCAGTAGTGTTCAGCGGCCCCAAGATCATCGGGTCCTTCAAGGGCAAGATCTGCGCCTCCGGCGTGAAGATCGAGGAATTCGAGGGCGATGACCGCGCCATGCGCATCATGAAGGAGGCCGGACAGTCTGTCGGAATGAGGCTTGACAGTGCCAGACAGCGCGAGGACGACGATTGGGACGTCTCCGAATTCTATACCAAGGTGAACCCGGGCGCTTAAATTTAATACCTGTTAACCTATCCGTGCCGCATGAAGATGCCGTGCGAGCTCATAGTCTGGTATGTGCTGCCTACGATACGCAGGGAGATCGCCAAGGAGCTCGTCGGATCCTACGGGATGACGCAGGCGGAGGTGGCCAAGCGCTTCGGCGTCACAGACGCAGCCATATCCCAGTACCTCAGGAAGAAGAGGGGCGACAGCGCTGTCATCGAGAACAGCGCCGCCTACCCCGAGTTCCTGAGCGAGATCGAGCAGTCCTCCAAGAGGATCGCCGAGGAGGATGCCGATGTATCGGACGAGATATGCAGGATCTGCGGATGCGTCAAGCAGATCGGGATGCTCGCCGAAATCTACGCGTTCCAGGGCGCGCAGGCGCCCGCGGGGATATGCCCCAGCGACCCCAAGGCGATCGAGCCGAAGCGATCGCTCGATGAAATCCGCGTGGTAGAGGAACTCCTGGGCGTACCCGGCGAATCTGCCGAACTTCTCCATCCCGTACTCCGAGACCGCCTTGTAGCTGCCCGTGATGCCGTACATGCGCTCCATGACCTTCTGGATGCGCACATCCACAGGGAAGGCGTTGAGATGGCCGAACCCGAATATCGCAACGCAATCGGCCACCTTGGGGCCGACGCCCTTGATGCCCATCAGGGCCTCCACGCATTCATGGTAATCCAGGGACCGCATGCCCTCGGGGTCTATCTCGCCGTCCTCCACGCGCTGTGCCAGCTCTATGAACCTGCCTTCCCTGAAACCCAGCCTGCACTCGCCGATGCATTCGCATCCGTCGAGGATCTGCTTCGGCTCCGGGAAGGCGTGCCTCCCGCCGAGGTCGTCCCCGAAATGGTCGCAGACGGATTCCACCATCTTGCCTATGCGGGCGACGTTGGCGTTGGTCGCCAGGAGATACGTGGCGAGGCACTCCCAGGGCTCCTGCCTCAGTATCCTGAGCCCGGGGCATTTTGATGCCAGTGAGGCCACGTAGGGGTCGGCAGCGGATATCTCCGATATTATCAGATCCAGATCGTCGTCACCGCCCAGGTACCTCCGGACATAGGAGGACCTCTCGGTCCCCGAGACCTCGATGCGGCCGCCGGAGTGCCTCATGCGGACGATCTCCCTGCCGAGGACTCCCTCCCACCATCCGTCATCCGTCTTGTGCCAGCGGTGCGCCTGACCGCAGCCCAGCGTCGGATCCAATGAGACATCGAGGTCTATGAACATCGGCTGTCCAATCGCTATTCGGGATAAACCGATATCGGTCCTCG
>CAMMYR010000057.1 GCA_946528255.1 uncultured Methanomicrobiales archaeon
GTGCCGATGTGCAAAGCATCCCCTCCGCACATGCGGACCAGCTTGGTGAGCGGGGGCATGGCCACGCCATGGAGCGGGTCCTTGGTGAACGCCCCGTGCATGGTCCTGTGGACATGGATGGGAACTTTGATGGAAGGATCCTCGGCCAGGGCCTGCACGGCCCCGAATCCGCAGGTGATGACGTCGACCATGATCTCCCTGGCGCCCCAGGACTGGACCTTCTCGGCCAGTTCGACTATCCTGTCGCCTCTGGTGCTCACGTTGCCCGCGTGCATCATCATGTGGCCCTCCTCCTCCAGCCTGTCCAATGCCTCCGCTACGGCGACGGTCCTGTCCTGTATGGGGCAGAAGGGCTGGTCCACCAGGGTCTCGTCGTCCTTGGAGTTGGTCAGGCCGCCGGATCCTGCCTCGTAGACGTAATCGGCGGTGGCCTTGGGCCCCAGGCCTATCTTGGGCTTCACGATGGTCCCCACCAGGGGTTTCTCTGGCCTCTTGAGGTTCTTCCTCAGGCCCTCTATTCCGAATTTGGGCCCCTTGTACTGCTCCAGTATGGATTTCGGGAAGGAGACGTCCTCCAGCCTCACGGCTTTGAGCGCCCCCAGCCCGAACAGGTTCCCGGCGATGACGCTGAGGATCTGCGGGGCGGAACCAACTTCTATGCTGAAATCGTCGGTGGGGAACTCCACGGTTATCCTGTCGCCGTCGATGGCGATGACCCTGGCCCCGAGCCTGTCGATTATGCCTTGGTCCAGGGTGGAGATCCCGGTCCAGGTCCCGGTGGACTGCTCCGCCGCTATGGCGTCGGCGGCCTTCTCGATCGGGAGGTCGGTGGTAACGCGGTACTCGCAGATCACGTAGCTATCGGGATCCGCGGCCTCCCCCAGGTGCATGTATGTGTAATCGCTCATTCGAATTCCTCCTTGTAACCGAACTGCTCGACCATTATGCCGTAGACCGATCCCGGGGAGATCATGCCCCTCTCGGTGATGATGGCATCGATGTACGAAGCCGGCGTGCTGTCGAACACGGGGTTGAATACTTTGACCGAGGACGGTATCTCGCCGGGCTTGACGACCTCCGAGATGTCCCTCTCCTCTATGGTGACCATGTCGCCGTAAAGCGTCATGGGTGAGAATTTGTACGTCTCGGCGCATGCGTAGAACTGCACCCTGGCCTCATGGGCCGCCAGGGCCAGCTGGGATGTGCCGATCTTGTTGATCAGGGCGCCGTGGGACGTGACCGTGTCGGCGCCGACGAAGACCTTGTCGGTCCTCTTCATGACGGATCTCACCGCGCTGTCGATGATCAGGGTGGTGTCCACGCCCGCCTCGGCCAGCTGCGTGACCGTGATGATGCCCTGCCTCCAGGGCCTGGACTCCGTGGCGAAGACCTTGATGTCCTTGCCCTGCCTGTGGGCCTCCTTGATGATGCCGACGGCCATGCTGCTGTTGCAGTGCGTCATGACGGTGTCACCATCGCAGATGCGCTTGGCGCCTATCTTCGCGATGGTGTCGGCGGCTTTGAGGGACCTGTCGCAGAACGATCTGGAATTGATAATGATGGCTTCCCGGGCCTCGCCGACGCTCTCGGCATCGTACGCCCCCTTCAGTGCGGATTGGACCCCGTTCCATAGGGAAACCGCCGTCGGGCGGGATGCCAGGAGCGTTTTCTCGGCGTTCTTCAGGTCGTTCCTGAAGGTTCCGAGGTCGTTGCCCGGATAGGATTCGGCGAAACGCCCCAGCGCTTCGGCGCCGGCCCTGGCGATGCGTCCCGCACCGCGGATCTCCATGCTGCGGATTTTCTCCGCCGTGTCTGCTATGTCCCCGTTCACGCGGGATTATCCCTTTGAGACTATAATAAGAATAGGAAAAATCAATCATAACGAGGGGGTTTCCCGCACCGATTATGGCGGTTCCGACCGTATGGAATGTCACATCGATATGGCAGGTTTCAGGGGTGCAGAGCCAGGCAGTTCAATGTGCCAGCGATTGCAATTCTACCGAGTATTTCGGGTAACATTTAAATATTATTTTCACAGTTTATCTATCATGTCTTTCTTTGACAACACCAAGACACTCGGACTGGTTCTCATGATAGTGGGAATCCTGTCCCTCATCTCCGCGATCGTTCTGATCGCGGCGGGGTTTGTCGACGACTTGATTGACGTCGAGGTCGGCGGCGAAACTCTCATAGACAACGACAAAATGCTCTACTGCGTCATCAGCGGTGTCGGAGCCATCATCGGTGCTCTCATCTACTTCGCCTTCGGACAGAAAGTCAGGAGCGGAGCAATCTCTGCTAAGATCGACGTTCTCGCCACCTACGTCAGGACCGTCGGTATCGTCTTCCTGATCGGCGGAATCTTCGGAGCCATCGCAGCCGTCGCCGCCGGTGTCGACCTCGGTACCGCCATCGTCAGCGCGATCATCTCCATCATCGTCGCTCTGATCATCCTGTTCATCGCTGGAAAGATCAACGATGGAAAGCAGTCCACCGGGGACAAGATCATCTGGATCATCCTCGTCATCGCCTTCATCCTGATGCTCATCGGCTCCATCATGGAAGTCCTGATCATCGTCACCATCCTCGAGGGCATCTGCGGTATCCTGATCTCTCTCTTCATGCTCGCTTTCCTCTTCGACAGCGATGTGAAGAAAGAGATGAACATGTGATCCCAGGCGACTGAGAATCCACGAAACCACTTACCCGGGCTCACGCCCGGGACCGTTATCATTATGTTTTCATTCCCCATCGCATTGTCATGGGCGAGTCCGCTGAGATGAAGTGCATCCAGTATCTCCTACTGGCTTCTGGGGTCCTTTCCGCTGCAGTCGGCGTATGCTTCTGCGTCCTCTGCATCTACGAGGATGCGCTCCCGTTCACCGATAGGGTGACCACATTCATCTTCTTCGCCACCAATCTGATCTTCGGAACCATCATCGTGCGCTTCGCCCTGAAGGGCATATACAATCCTTACACCAACGTCAACAAGTTCGTGTTCGATTGCTTCGACGTCCTTGGTTACCTGGTCGTGATAAACGGCGCCGCGTATCTGCTATTCAGCTTCACACAGGGTATGACGGTCGTCATACTGGGCGGACTGATAAAGTACTGCACGCTCAGGATCCACGAGCAGGGCGAGGCTACTTACACCGGCGCGTTCTGGATGTTCCTCTCCGTCCTGGCCGGAGCGCTGTTCATCGTGATGCTGGCCTCGGTGCAGGGAGCTACCATGCTCTATGCTCTGGACAGCGCGGCAGACATGATCCTCTCCATCAGCATGCTACTGGCCGTCGTCCTTCTGATAGACGCGGTCCGCATCGGTACGGAAGAATCGCCTTGCGAACGATCTCCCTTGCAGTATCCATCCCGAAGCACAGGTACGTTGCTGCCACCAATGCTTCGAATGCATCCGCGCGCATATCCGCCGAGATGCTCCTGGTCCCGTCCTTGGACAGGTGCCCATGGCCCACCCTGAGGATGCCATCGATGTCCATCCCGCTCTCCAGCACCCTCTGCGACAGGTTGCTGTTCCTCACGGTGGCGATCTTCACGTCCGTGAGCTCCCCCTCCGTCGCGAGGCGGCCATCCCCGTATGCGTGTTCGCACGCGAGGAACTCCACTATGGCGTCCCCGAGGAACTCCAGCCTCTCGTAGGATTGGACGCCCGATCCCGGGTCGGCGTCCCTGGCCTCGTTGGCGAAGCTATCATGGGTGAGGGCGGTGCAGAAAACCGAAAGCTGCTCCGCCGTGAGGTTCCTCAAACAGAACGGCGGCCTGGACAGGAACTGCCTCACGGACATCTCGAACACCGGCTCCATGCTGGCGAAATCATTATCTTAATAATATATGATGCGCGCAGAAGGAAGAGGCGTAGCTCATGGTTTCGAAGAGGCTTCAGGAGATCCCCGCGTCGGGTACGATCGCAATATCCAACATGGTCAGCCAGATGAAGGCGGACGGCATAGACATCATCTCGTTCTCGCTGGGCGAGCCCGACTTCACGACACCGGAGAACATCCTGGATTCCTGCTGCGATGCGCTGCATTCCGGATTCACCCACTACACTCCCTCGCTGGGGATACCGGAGCTCAGGAAGGCCGTGGCCGATTTCACCAAGACCAGGAACGGGGTCCCCTGCGATGCCTCCAATGTCCTGATCACCCCCTGCAAGCAGGCCATATTCCTCACCGCCCTCGCCTACATCGACCCGGGCGACGAGGTCATCCTCGCCGATCCCTCATGGGTGTCCTACGAGGCGTGCGTCCGCCTCGCGGGGGGAGTGCCCGTATACATCCCCACCAGGTTCGAGGACGGATTCGTATTGGATCCCGCCCTCATCGAGGCGGCCGTCACCCCCAGGACCAGGATGATGATCATCAACACCCCCTCCAACCCCACCGGCGCGGTGCAGCCCAAGGAGGTCCTGAAGCAGATCGCGGATATCGCGATAGCCCACAACATCAAGGTCCTCTCCGACGAGATCTACGAGTGCATCGTGTACGTCGGGAACAGGCACACATCCATCGCGTCGTTCCCGGGGATGTTCGACAACACCATCATCGTCTCCGGCCTGTCCAAGACCTACGCCATGACCGGCTGGAGGCTGGGCTGGGCCGTCGCTCCCGCCGATGACATAAAGGCGATCAACAAGCTGCAGTCCCACTCCATATCCTGCGCGGTGTCCTTCGCCCAGAAGGCCGCCGTGACCGCCCTGGAGGGCCCCCAGGATGCCAGGGATGCGATGATCGCGGAGTTCGCCAGGCGCAGGGGATTGGTCATGGACCTGCTGTCCGAGATCCCCGGCGTCGAGTGCAACGCGCCCCAGGGCGCCTTCTACGTGTTCCCCAGGTACAACAGGGACATCCCGTCCGCCAAGCTGGCGGAGATCCTGCTCAAGGAGGCCCATGTGGCCGTCACCCCCGGGACGGCGTTCGGGAAGTGCGGGGAGGGATTCATCAGGATCTCCTACGCCGCATCCGAGGACGACATCCGCGAGGGGCTCTCACGCATCAAGAAGACCCTGTCAGACCTCTGAGCATGAGGCTGTACGAGTCCTCCGGTCGGACCGCCGAGATCCCGGCGGACATATTCGATTCCATTGTAGCGATAGAGCGCCTGAGGGCCCTCGACCCGATCAGGGTCAGGGAGTACTCCGCCGCGATACCCGTGGCGGAGGGGATGATCCT
Organism: uncultured Methanomicrobiales archaeon; assembly: GCA_946528255.1. The sequence continues at coordinate 5,190 of CAMMYR010000057.1, forward strand.
GGAAGGATATCCTCAGGCTGTTCGCGGGCTGTTCCAATCTTCCCCTTCGTTCATGGACGCATCCAATGCCATGGGAGGGGATCCCGACGCATCGGAGCTGGAGCAGCTGGACGCCTCGTACAATATGGCGGACGGAGCGGATGTCAACCCGTTGCTCCTGGTTCCGGCCGCCGTCTTCGACCTGTGCATGCTGTCCAGGACGGATCCCGGCGCATCCTTCCCGATGACCCAGGCCCTTCTGGCCGCCCACGG
>CAMMYR010000058.1 GCA_946528255.1 uncultured Methanomicrobiales archaeon
AGGCGCAGCTGCCCCTCGAGCCACAGGCCACCGAGTGAAACCATATGCCCCCGGGGCGACCCGGGGGCCGTTACCATGCCCCTCCCCTCCTCTTACAATTCCGTGTCCGGGAGGAGCGTTTTCGAAGAGAGGATCAAAGGATCCAGGTTCATCGCCATCCTGGTGCCCTGCCAGTCTGCGGACGATATAAAGGCGCTGATATCCGAGGTGGAATCCGAGTATCCCAACGCGACGCACTACTGCTACGGCGCCGTAATAGGGCCGGAGACGGTCCAGAGGCACAGCGACAACGGGGAGCCATCGGGCACTGCAGGCAAGCCCATAGCCGATGCCCTGGCCGGGGCGGGGCTATCGGATGTCCTGTGCGTCGTCGTCCGCTATTTCGGCGGGACGCTGCTGGGGACGGGCGGATTGGTCCGCGCTTATTCGGATACCGCCAAGGGCGCGATAGGCGGCGCGGAACCGGTGGAGAGGTCGCTCTGCGCCGTTTACACCGCCGATCTGGATTATCCCTCCTTCAACACGTTCGACCGCACAATGGGCCGCTTCGTCCACAGGATGCTCAAAAGGGATTTCTCGGACAGGGTGAGGTTGGAATTCGCTGTGAGGATCGCCGATTCGGATGAGTTCGAAGGGATCCTCGATTCGAAAGGATGGCTGCCGATGTTCGGCCGCACCGATGAGAAGTATCTGCGAGGAAAGGGGTTGTGGCCCCCGGAGGGGCCGGGATTGTGAGTTTAGTGGCATCCGCCGCCGCACGAGGAGCAGCCCTTGAACTCGGGGTCCCTGATCATGAGGCCGGTTCCGAGGTTGGGGTCGTCCACGAACTCGATGACGCACTTGTCGAGCTCGGCCTTGGTGTCCTCGTCGTAGAACATGTCGAAACCGTTGGCCGTCTTGTCGACGATCTCGGTCTCGTCGGGCTTCTCCTTGAAGGACATGCCGAACTGGGCGCCGGAGCATGCGAACCCGGACAGGTAGATCTTGATTCCGTATCCGACCTTGCCGTTCTTCTCCAGCAGGTCGTTGATGAATTTCTCCGCTTCGGGGTTGATCTTTACCATGCTATCACTTGCAGTTATATTGTACTTCTATATAAAAGAGTATGTTCGCTGCTCCAACTCCACATCGAAGTTCTTGGCGAATTTCCTGAGCGCGTAGGACTGGGAGCGGGTCATGGCCATCATCGATCCGATCATGATAGCCTCGAGGATCTCGTCCCTGGTAGCACCCTCGTCGATGGCGTGCCTCATCTGCACATCTATGCAGTATTCGCCCCCGACGGCGGTTGCAGCGGAAATGGCGCATAGGTATCTCTGTTTCCTGTCGAGATCTCCCTCTCCCTCGAGCACCGCACGGCTGTACGCGGTGCCCGGAATGAAGAGATCTGGCCTCTCGCTCAGGACCTGGTTCACGACGGGTACGAAGCCGTATGCATCCCTGATCATTTTCAGGATTTTCTCGGTCTGTTCGCGCTGCTCTTTGCTAGCTTCCATGGTCGGGAATGGCTTCCCATTTATAAATGGGCGGGGGGTGTAACCGTACACTATCTCCTTTAAGCCTAGGAGCCGAAGTTGTTCGTTCCGGTGCCGCGCAGAGCGGCCCGGGAGAGATGCACAATGTGCATGAGCAACGAAGAATTGGAAAAGATAGTGGAAGAGGTCGCAAAGGACTTCGGCTACAACGAGGCGCACGCGGATTTCGAAGCATTCAAGGACTTCAAGATCAGGTGGAGCAGGACCAGCGAGTGGATCAGCATGCAGGTGTCGGACTACCTGAACACCGCGGACGTCTGGATCCTGGAATCCATCATGAGGACGCTGTTCTCCAAGATCAGCGGGAAGAAGGCCAACTACTCGGACGAGGTCTGCGGATGGTTCCTATCCGACCGTTTCCTCGCAGCCAACCAGCCCCGGTACATCGAGCGCTGCAGGGGGCTGTCCAGGACGACCATGGGCCGCAACAGGGACCTGCAGGACTGCATCGACAGGCTGGTGGAGCGCGGGCTCTACGAGCCCGTCGACCACATGGTGATAGGCTGGGAGCCCTCGCGCCCCTCCAAGGTGCTTGGATCGGGCAGCCCGCTGATGAAGGTGGTGACCGTCGCCGGATTCATGGACAGCCCTGATTTCCCGGAGGAGATCATGGATTACGTGGTGTTCGCCCAGCTCATGAGGGCGTCCATGGGATTCAGGCCCGATAACAGCCACAGGAACGAGGAGCTGAGCGATCTCCTGGACAGGTACCCGAAGAGGGCGGACCTGGAGAGGAGGATCGAGAGGATGGGCCTGAGGATGCGAAGAAGTGTCCCCGGGGCGCTAACACGCCTCTTCACGGTACGGCGATGACGCCGCTCTCTGGGCACTGACTTACGCCCGGGGTATGTATCGGGCCCGGCGTTGGCCTCCGGTCACAGCAGCGGCGACGCGCCGCACGCTCCCGCAGGAGCCCCAATGAATGGGAAACGGGCCTCTGTGCGCCGGCGCGTGCACATGGCGTTCACGTATCGCGCCCCTAAGCCGCTCCGGCGGATAGGCTATCCGGAGGCCCGCTTAAATACTTTCGACAGCGGGGAGGGGGGTTCGACCCCTCGCCCCCAGTCTGTTACCGCCTATCAATCGCCCATTCCGTCCCAATTCCTTATATTAAAGGTAAGATATGGATGAACGACCCGGAAGGGCGGAAGGGATGTACGATGGAACCCGCAGGCAGCGGTTGGAACGCATTGCGCTCGATGGCCGAAGGCATAGCCGCAGCAGGCGCTGCCGGCAGGAAGGGACCCATCATAATCTCCGCCTTCGGACCCGCTTCCATAGCCGCCGATCTCGCATCCTCGATAGCGGATTCCAGCATGGACGAGCCCATATACGCCCTGGAGACCCGCACGCTCCCCGCATGGGCCGGTCCGGACAACGACGTCATAGTATTCAGGTCGTCCCCGAGGGACGACAGCATCATAGGCTTCGCCAGGGACAGGGGATGCGGTGTCCATATCATCGATTCTCAGGAGGATGCGGCCGGATCCACCGTAAGGCTCTTCAAATTGCTAGATTCGCTGGGCCGCGGCGAGCCCCTCAGGCAGCTGCTGGAAGCCTCCGATTCGCTCGGAGGATTCGCTCCAGAAGGCATAGAGGAGATGCGCTCGCGCTTCGCCGGGAAGGCCGTGGCGGTGTACGCCACATCGGAGCTCAAGGCGTCCTGCAGGTACTGGAGGATGCTCCTGCCGGGCTGCACCGGGATGCCGTCGTTCTATTCGGAGATCCCGGAGTTCGACCACAACGAGCTGGTGGGATGGTTCGACCCCAACACCCACAACGCCGATATCTATCCGGTGATCCTCGGCGCCCCCAGCGGCTCCGAGCTGCTGGATTTCATCGAGGACAACCTGGTGGACATCCTGCGCGGCGAGGGCAGGGATACCGAGAGCATCCTCATAGACGGTTCGAGCACCGCGGAGAAGAACCTCCGCGCATTCACGATCATAGATGCCATCGCAGGGGGTGCACGCCGATGCCGCTGACCTCGATGGAGCAGCTGCGCGAGTTCGTCAACGACCTGGGCAGCAGCATGTCCCAGCCCGTGGACCCCTTCGAGTGCAGGAGGATCATCCTCTGCGGCATGGGAGGTTCCGGGATATCGTCGGATCTAGTATTCGACTGCTGCAGGCAATCCGAGATACCTATACACGTCGTCAAATCCCCGGTGCTCCCCAAGTGGGTGGGCAAGGACGACATGGTCCTAATAGCCAGCTACTCCGGGAATACCAACGAGGTGCTGGAGAACTACGACCGCTGCAGGGCCATAGGATGCAAGATGGCGGTCATGACATCCGGCGGGAAGCTGGAGGAGCGCGCCGACAGGGACGCGGTCATGAAACTGACGCTCCCCAAGGGCTACGCGCCCAGGCACGCCATAGGATACTCCGTCGGTTACACGCTGTCCTTCGTCAAGGCCGGAGGCGGATACGATGCCAGACCGAACATAGCCAAGGTTCTCCCTTCGCTGGAATCCTTCAGGGAATCCCTGGAGCTCCCCGGATCCCACTCCGCCAGGCTAGCCGAGGTGTACATAAACCATACTCCGGTGGTGTTCACCGACAACAGGTTCAGATCCGTGGTCACACGCTGGAAGACCCAGTTCAACGAGAATTCCAAGTATGTGGCGTTCTGCGACTGCGTCCCGCCCTTCACCAAAGAGGAGTTCGCGGTCTGGGAGAAGGTCTCCGGAACGCCCTTTGCCCCCACGTTCATCATCGGATCGGATTCCTCCGACCCGAACGTCGCAGAGGTCCGCGCCGCGGCCGACCGCCTGGAGGATGCGGGCGTGGACGTGATAAGGGTCATGCCCGGGGGATTCACCTACGAGGACGACCTGTTCAGGACCCTGATGATCGGGGATTATGCCAGCATATACATGGCGGACATCCGCGGGATAGATTCCGCCAGGGTCAGGCCCATCGAGCTCCTGAAGGAGCGCATAAAAACATCGGGCCGCTTCGACCGATGGTTTTTCTATCTCCACTGGCATCGGTCGGACGATCCACATGAAGATGTTCGGCACCAACGGCATACGCGGAGTGGCCAATGAGTATCTCGATTCGGAACTCGCCCTCCGCATGGGCAGGGCGATCGCGGAGATCCTGGGGGACGGCCCCATCGCCATAGCCAGGGACACACGCGTATCGTCGCAGATGCTGGTCAGCGCCGTATCCGCGGGGATAATGTCCATGGGCGCCGACGTCCTGGATCTGGGCATGGTGCCGACGCCCGCCCTCCAGCTGTATGTGAAGAACCACGGCGCGGTCACCGGAGGGGTGATGATCACCGCCTCCCACAATCCCCCCGAATTCAACGGGATAAAGTGCGTCGCGGCCGACGGGACGGAATGCTCCAAGGAGCAGGAATCCGCGATGGAGGACGCCTACGAGAGAGGTTCCGAGGTCTGCCGCTGGGACCGTATAGGGAAGATGACCCAGATAACCGGCGCCGATGACGATTACGTTTCTGCTATACTGTCCAAGGTGGATGCCGGCCGCATACGCGGTGCGGGGCTGAAGGTATGCCTCGACTGCGCCAACGGCGCATCCGTCAACACATCCCCCGCGCTCCTTAGGGGGCTCGGAGTGGAATTCGACGTCCTGAACGGGGAGCCGGACGGGATGTTCCCCGGCCACGAGAGCGAGCCCACCGAGAACAACCTCGGCGGGCTCAAGGCCCGCATGGCCGCCGGGGGATACGACCTGGGCATCGCCCACGACGGCGATGCGGACAGGTGCGTCTTCGTCGACCGCTTGGGGAAGTACGTTCCCGGCGACCGTACGCTGGCACTCCTGTCGAAGAGGGCCATAGAATCCAACGGAGGGGGCTTCGTAGTCACCGGCGTTTCCACGTCGATGGCCGTCCAGGATGCAGTCGAATCCGCCGGCGGGAAGG
>CAMMYR010000059.1 GCA_946528255.1 uncultured Methanomicrobiales archaeon
CTGAGGAGACCTTCGAGTGCTCCGAGTGCGGAGCCGTCGTCCCCGTCAACGCCACCCACTGCCCCAAGTGCGGCGCGAAGTTCGACGAGGAGGACGAGGAATGATCTAAGCGGGGGAGCGATCCCCCGCCCTTCGATCCCTTTATCCGGGATGACCTGCCGCCCGGCCCCGACCGTGCGGCGAGCCGTTCTCCCCCTGTAGATAACTTTTATCAAACTCCAGCGCATCACCCCGATTGGATGCCCTCAGAACAGACTAGTCTAGACGGCGGCGTGCCGCGGAAACCCTCCATAGCGCACAAGCTGGCCACGAAACAGCAGGAGATCTCCGTCACGGAGTTCTTCGAGAAGAACAAGCAGATCCTGGGATTCGATTCCAGGTCCAAGTCCCTGCTCATGGGCATCAAGGAAGCGGTCGACAACTCGCTGGATGCCTGCGAGGAGGCCTCCATCCTGCCCAACATAGAGGTGAGGATAGAGAGGCTCAGCGACGAGGACTACAGGATCTCCATAGAGGATAACGGACCCGGCATCGTCCACAAGATGATGCCCAACGTGTTCGGCCGCCTCCTGTACGGATCCAGGTTCCACGCCCTGAGGCAGTCCAGGGGACAGCAGGGTATCGGGATATCCGCCACCGTCATGTACGGCAACATCACCACCGGCAAGCCGGCCCACGTCATATCCAAGATCGAGGGCGACGACGAGGTGGCCTGGGGGATGGACATCTTCATCGATACCAAGACCAACCGCCCCGTGGTCACCAACGACAAGGCGTTCACCTGGGAGGGCAGGGAGCACGGGACCTACATCGAATACACGATCAAGGGCAGGTACATCACCGGCAAGCAGTCGGTGTTCGAATACCTGAAGGACACGGCCATAGTCAACCCGCACGCGCAGATCGTCTTCCACGATCCCGACGGGACCAGGACGGTGTTCGAGAGGGCCACGTCCGAGATGCCGCCCAAGCCCAAGGAGATCAAGCCCCACCCGGAGGGCATGGAGATCGGGGACCTGATGAAGTACGCCGGGAACTCCCAGCAGAAGACCCTCAAGACCTTCCTGAAGAACGACTTCTCCAGGATCACCGACAGGCTCGCCGCGGAGATATTCGAGAAATCCAAGGTCGACGGCAACAAGAAGCCCGACAAGCTCACCAGGGAGGAGGCCATCGCCATCCTCGATGCCATCAAGACATGCAAGATCATGGCGCCCCCCACGGACTGCCTCTCGCCCATCGGCGAGACCCTGATCAAGAAGGGTCTGATGCACGTCCTCGACGGGCTGCGCCCCGAGTATTATGCCACCCCCGTCACCCGCTCGCCCAAGGCCGTGAACGGCAACCCGTTCATCGTCGAGGCGGGAATCGTCTACGGAGGGGATATCCCCGCGGACAGCCAGGTCCAGATCCTGAGGTTCGCCAACCGCGTGCCCCTGCTCTACCAGCAGGGAGCGTGCGCCATAACCAAGGCCATTTCTGAAATGGACTGGAGGAGGTACGGCCTGGAGCAGAGGGGAGGCAAGGGCATCCCATTCGGACCGGCCATCATCCTGGTCCACGTGGCATCCACCAAGGTCCCGTTCACTTCCGAGGGCAAGGAGGCGGTGGCATCCTACCCCGAGCTCTCCTCGGAGATCGGCCTGGCGCTGAGGCTCTGCGCCAGGAACCTCAAGAGCCATCTGAACAAGATGGAGAGGAAGAACAAGACCCACGCCAAGTTCGAGATCGTCCAGGAGATCCTGCCCGACATGGCCAAGAAGGCCGCCGACCACCTCGGCAAGCCCGTGCCCGACCTGAGCAGGACCATCACCAACATCATGAACGTGGTCTGGGTCGAGCCCACCGTGAAGAAGGAGAAGAACCTCCGCACGATCACGTACACCGTCTACAACTACACCAGGACCGAGAGGACGCTGAGGCTGCACGCCCAGCTGCCCAAGGAGTGCGTCAACCTGTCGCTGTTCTCCAACCCGGACTTCCTGGACATGAACGACGAGGGCAAGGCCAACTGGGAGGTCAAATCCATCCCCCCGAGCCAGAGCCACACCGTGACCTTCGAGCTGAAGGGCGAGCTGGCCGACACCTTCGACGCCGACGACATCTACTTCTCCGGGCTGAACCCGACCATAGTCATGGGCGCGGAGCAGCTGCCCGGGGACTGGGGAATAAAGGGAATGGAGATAGTCCAGAGCAGCGAGGACGACCTCGTCGTAGACGATGAGGAAGAGACAATGGAGGCTGAGGATCTTGGCGACGAATGAGAGACAGAAGGAAGCGCTGGACAGCCTCACGGGCGTCGTCAGCAAGATATACGACCAGCTGGACGGAGGGGAGATACCCTCCATGGAGCTCCCCCTGAGGTCCAAGAAGAACATCGAATTCGATCCGCAGCACAACGTCTGGACGTACGGCGATCTGAAGACCTCCCGTACCGCCAAGACCGTCAACGGGGCTATCATGATGCTCAGGACCGTCTACACGGCGGATTTCATCAACGACATGATCAAGGACAGCAAATCGTCCACGTTAAGGGAGATGTACTACATCTCCGAGGGATGGCACAACGCCAAGTTCCACTCCCAGGACGAGAGCAACCTGCTGGCCGAGGACCTGGAGACGATCACCGGGTGCATGAGGGAGGACTTCAAGCTCCGCCCCGAGGAATCCGGAGCGCACGTCTACGGCGATGTGAACTTCACCACCATGACCAAGAAGGGCATGAAGACCATGAACTGCATCGACGATGTGTCCGAGGCGGGATTCGCGGTGCCCTACAAGGTCGAGGAGGATACGTTCCAAATCGATCCTGGCAACACCAAGTTCATCATGGCCATAGAGACAGGAGGTATGTTCGCCCGTCTCATCGAGAACGGGTTCCCCGAGAGGTACAACTGCACCCTGGTCCACCTGAGCGGACAGCCCGCCAGGTCCACCAGGAGGCTCATCAAGAGGCTCAACGAGGAGTACAACCTGCCCGTGACGGTCTTCACCGACGGAGACCCCTGGTCGTTCAGGATCTACGCGTCCGTGGCCTACGGGGCCATCAAGACCGCGCACATCTCGTCGTACCTGGCTACGCCAACGGCGCAGTTCATCGGAGTCACCGCATCGGACATCCTGAACTACGACCTGCCCACCGACAAGCTGAACGACAAGGATATCGGCGCCCTGAACGCAGAGCTCTCGGACCCCAGGTTCAAGGATGAGTTCTGGACCAACGAGATCCAGGCCATGCTCAGCATGAAGAAGAAATCAGAACAGCAGGCTCTGGCCAAGTACGGTCTCGACTACGTCACGGACCACTACCTCCCCGAGAAGCTCACCGACATGGGCATCCTGTGAAACCACTGCCGGGCCCCGGCCCGGCCTTCTTCCCACGTTGGATGAATCCCCGTGGGAAATACTTATAAGCCTACCTACAATCACATCCAACATGACAGCCGACCCAGACGCACCGGGCGACAAGCAGCTGGAGATCATCCGCGGCCTTAGGGGCGTCATCCATGCATTCTATCTGGACAAGGATATCCTGGAGCAGCTCCGCAAGGAGGAATCCACCGTCCGTGCCATGGGGAACATCGAAGTCGATAACAGGGGATTCAACGAGGCCCTGAAGCGCGAGAGCGTCATCTGCATCGTCAAGGACCCCAGGTTCAGGCCCCCGCCGGAACCCACGGTCGTCCTGGAGACATCCGACGGCGAGATCATCGGCGAAGAGGTCTTCCCCTTCACCATGCACAAGTACGAGAACAGGACCGATGTGGTCTGGCTCTCCGATGGATTCGTCCTTTTCCCGCAGATAATGGCCAAGGGCGGCGAGCAGTTCGTCATGCCCCCGGTCTCCTTCCCAGAGCTCAACGAGAGCAACGGATGCAAGGACGTCGTGTCCTGCAGCCCCGCACCCACCAGCGACCTGATGATCAAGAACCATTACGGCCTGGTGGACAACCCGAAGATCGCCTCCGTGCTGGTGGCGTTCAACAGGATAAAAGAATGAATCTTAAGAGGGGGCGAAACCCCTCGTTTATCGTTTTCACAGATCCGGCATCTTAGCCTTAGCCATCAAGGTCACGGCGACCATGACGAAGGAACCGAAAGCTATGGCGTAGAACACGGAATCCGTGAGCCCGCCGAATCCCGCCATGGCGGCGGCGATCAGGAACGTGGATAGGAACTGCCCCAGGTAGTTGAACGTGGAGTATCCTCCCATGACCTTCCCCGATGTGGCCGGCGTGCACACACTGGCCAGAAGGTTCAGGACCGCGGGAGTCAGAAGGCCTAGCCCCACTCCGGTGAACACCGCGCTCGCCAGGATCGACGGGTACGAGGGTTCGAGGAAGTAGAAGAACCCGGCGATCCCGATGGAGATGAACCCGTAGAGGATGATGGACAGCTCGCGGGTGGTGGCCGAGAAGCGCTTGTGCAGCATGCTGACGAATGCGTTGGACAATCCCATGGCACCGAGCATGAGCCCGGTCACCGTGGGGGAGGATCCGAGGTGGACCTCCATGTACTCGGGCAGCTTGGACGGGTATACGAACATGAACAGCATCGCGGAGAAGATCGAGAGGTAGCAGAACATCCTGATGAACCCGGCGTTGGCGGGCGCCTCCATCTCGGGCAATTCGCCGTCGAAAGTCTGCCTGGAGGGCTCCCTGAGGGAGACCACGGCTGTCAGGACCATGAGCAAACCGATGCCGTAGATCAGGAACGGATAATGCCACCCGAACGAAGCCAGAGTGCCCCCGGCGAGCTCGAGGACGAACGCCCCCATGCCCATCGCGGCGGCCTGGTATCCCAAGACCTTGTTGCGCTCCTGGCCCGTGTAGTATTCCGAGACCAGGGCGGTCGTGCAGCAGGCTATCCCCGCTATCCCCACTCCGACGAAGAACCTACCGACGAGGAGGAGCATCAGATCGTCGATGACGAATCCGGAGACACCGGCGATGCCGAACACTAAAAGAGAGATGACCAGGACCCTGACCTTCCCTATGCGGTCCGCCAGCGCGCCTATGGCCATCCCGCTTACGACGATCGCCAGTGCGGGCAGCGTGATGATGAGGTTGATGAATATCCCATCGTAATCTGAGAATACCTCCCCTATCTCGGGCAGGGCCGGCGCCACGGCGGCGCCGCCCATGAGGATCATCATCGATGCGATGAGGATGGTGAGCAAAGAGAGCTTGCCCGGCTTGAATCCGTTTTCCATAACGCACCCCAGATTGGAGGTTTATTTATAGCTGACCCGACAAACCATAGTCGGTTTTCAGACAAATGTGTTTATCATCGGTTGCCCGTTCCGCTCCCTATGCCGAAGGCATTGGTGACCGGCGCATCCGGCGGGATCGGAAGGGAGCTGTCCCTCATCCTGGCCCGCGAGGGTTTCGATCTTATAGTCGTCGCACGCAGCGAATCC
>CAMMYR010000060.1 GCA_946528255.1 uncultured Methanomicrobiales archaeon
CCGCCGCCGCTGCCGCCGCCGCTGCCGCCGCAGCATCCGACGACGATTCCGAGGATGACGAGGAGTTCGGCGACGAGGGAGACATCTACACCGACAACTCCCCCGAGGCGCTCGTCAGGAGGGCCGCCTGGAACAAGGGACTCAGGTGCAGGAGGGGCTACGGAGATCTGAACATCCCCGTCGCATTCGTCAAGGGCAAGGTCGCCGTCTACGTGACCGAGGAGCCCGTCCCCGCTTCCACCGTGAAGACCCTCGAGGACGCCGGATGGACCGTCTTCTGCTACAAGGAGTCCGAGATCACGGACGGTCTGGCACAGGGCGAGGAGATCGTCGCCGCCGTGAAGGCCAACATCCGCGCCGCCAAGGCCGGGAAGAAGAAGAGATCCTCCAAGAAGCGATCGAGTCAAACAGGGGGCCCCGCCCCCTTCCTTTCTCTTTTATTTGCGCGCGTTCGCGTACTCTTATATACCGTCAGAGGATGGGGTAGTCAGAGAGGCTACAACATGTTTTGCTCAGCATGCGGCTCAATGATGTTTCCGAAGGACGGAAAGTACGTCTGCTCATGCGGCGCCACCCAGGATATAGGCACCGACAAGCAGGTCATAAGGACCAAGTCTAGGGATAGGGAGATGAAGGTCATCTCCGACGAAGATGATGCGGCGACCCTGCCGAAGACCCGCATAAAGTGCCCCCAGTGCGGACACCTGGAAGCGAATTACACGATCAGGCAGACCCGCGCGGCGGATGAGCCTGAGACCAGGATCTACCGCTGCTGCAAGTGCAACCACACATGGAGAGAGTACCGAGGTGCCATCATGTTCTCAGTAGAGCTGAAATCCGATACGCTGAAGGGGCTCGTCAACATCATCTCCTCGCTCGTGGACGAGGTCAAATTCACGATCACCGCCGAAGGCATGGTCATCAAGGCCGTCGACGCCGCCCACATCGCCATGATCGAGATGAACGTCGGCAAGGGCACCTTCGAGAGCTACCAGGCATCCGACTGCGAGATGGGCCTGGACCTGGACAAGGTCAAGGCCGTCCTCAAGCTGGCCGGCGCCGGCGACATCATAAAGATGGAGCAGGACGAGTCCGCAGGCAGGCTCACGTTCAAGGTCGGGAACATCACCAGGCGCATGAACCTGGTCGACACCAGCAGCCTCAGCGACCCCAAGGTCCCCCAGCTCGACCTCGGATCCACCATCAAGGTCTCCGTCGACGAGCTCCAGAAGGGGATCCGCGCCGCGGAGAGCATCTCCGACCACATCACGCTCAAGGCCACCCCCGAGTACTTCGACCTCTCCTGCGAGGGAGACACGGACCTGTCGAGCCTCAGGATCGACAAGGACTCCCTGGTCGAGCTCACCGTGTCCGGCGAGGTCACCAGCATGTTCCCGCTGGACTACCTTTCCACGATAATCAAGGCCATCCCCGCCGGAACCGTCGTGAAGATCGGCCTGGACAACGATTACCCCGTCAAGCTCAACTTCGCGCTGGCGGACGGGAACGCGACGGTGGACTACCTCCTCGCCCCCAGGATCGAGAACGAGTGATCCCGATGGCCGAGCTGTCAACCGCCGACCTGGAGAACATCGCGAACAAGCTCAGGCTGCACGTCGTCGAGATGACGTACCAGGCCGGATCCGGCCATCCCGGCGGATCCCTGTCCGCGGCAGACCTGATGGCCGCGCTGTATTTCCGCGTCATGAGGCACGACCCCTCGAACCCCTCGTGGGAGGACAGGGACCGCTTCGTGCTCTCCAAGGGCCATGTGGCCCCCGTCCTGTACGCCGCGCTGGCCGAGTCCGGATACTTCCCCGTGGAGGATCTCCTCTCCCTCAGGAAGCTCGGATCCCCCCTCCAGGGACACCCCGTCCGCGGGAAGGTGCCCGGAGTGGAGATGTCCACCGGATCCCTGGGCCAGGGCCTGAGCATGGCCTGCGGCATCGCGCTCGCGGGCAAGATGGACGGCAAGGACTACATCACATACTGCCTCCTCGGCGACGGGGAGCTCCAGAGCGGCCAGAACTGGGAGGCCGCCATGTTCGCGCGCCAGGCGGGCCTGAGCAGGCTCGTGGCGATCGTGGACCGCAACCACCTGCAGATCTCCGGCAACACGGAGGGCGTAGTCGGGCTCGAGCCTCTGCCCGAGAAATGGAAGTCCTTCGGCTGGAACGTCATCATAATCAAAGGCCACAGCATGCGCCAGATCCTCGAGGCGCTGGGGAAGGCGTCCAACGCCTCCAGGCCCACCGTCATCATCATGGACACCGTCAAGGGCAAGGGCGTCTCCTTCATGGAGAACAACGCAGGATTCCACGGGAAGGCCTGCAACGCCGACGAGTATGCCAAAGCCGTTTCCGAGCTCAAGGAGGTCATACAATGAGCGGCCAGAATCTCGCGCAGCGCAACTACTACGGCAAGGCCCTGGCCGAGCTGGCCTCGGAGCGCCCGGACGTCGTCGTCCTGGACGCCGACCTCGCCGGGTCCACCAAGACATCCGAATTCCAGAAGGTCTGCCCCGAGAGGTTCGTCGAGATCGGAATCGCCGAGCAGAACATGATCGGCGTCGCCTCCGGCCTGGCCGCTTCGGGCAAGACCGTCTTCGCATCCACCTTCGGAGTGTTCGCATCGGGCAGGTGCTGGGAGCAGATCAGGCTCGCCGTAGCCTACCCGAAGATGAACGTCAAGATAGTCGCCACCCACTGCGGTATCAGCGTGGGCGAGGACGGCGCATCGCACCAGGCCCTGGAGGACATGGCCATCATGCGCGCGCTGCCCAACATGACCGTCATCTCCCCCGCGGACGCCTACGAGGCGTACGCCGCCACCAAGGCCATAGCCGATTACCCCGGTCCCGTCTACATGAGGATGGGCCGCTCCGAGTTTCCCACCATCACCGAGGAGGGCGAGGAGTTCGTCATCGGGAAGGCGAAGGTGCTGCGCGAGGGAACCGATGTTACTCTGGCAGGATGCGGCCAGATGGTCTGCTACTGCATGGAGGCCGCAGAGAAGCTCGAATCCGAGGGCATCTCCGCGGAAGTCATCAACGTTTCAACGATCAAACCCCTGGACGCCGAGACCATAAGCGCCTCTGTGTCCAAGACCGGATGCTGCGTGTCCGCAGAGGAGCACAGCATCATCGGAGGGCTCGGATCCGCCATAGCCGAGCTCCTCTGCTCCGGGCCCCTGGTGCCCCTGGAGCGCGTGGGCACCAAGGACACCTTCGGGGAGTCCGGGAAGCCCGCGGAACTCATGGCCAAATACGGCCTGACCGCCGATGACATAGTTAACGCGGCCAGGACATCGATTTCAAGGAAGGGCTGAACATGAAGATATTCATCGACACTGCGAATCTGGACATGATCAAGGAGATCAACAGCTGGGGGATCCTGGACGGAGTCACCACCAACCCCTCGCTCATCGCGAAGGAGGGCGTGGACGTCAGGACCCGCGTGAAGCAGATCGCCGAGGTCGTCGACGGGCCCATCTCCGCAGAGGCCATGTCCATGACCGCCGAGGAGATGGTGAAGGAGGGCCGCGAGCTCGCCTCCATCCACCCCAACATCAACGTCAAGCTCCCGATGTGCGTGGAGACCCTGAAGGCGACCAAGATCCTCTCGTCCGAGGGCATCAAGGTCAATGTGACCCTGATTTTCTCGCCCCTGCAGGCCCTGCTGGCCGCCAAGGCGGGAGCGGCTTTCGTCTCTCCCTTCATCGGCCGTCTGGACGACATCGGCCAGTTCGGAACCTCCCTGGTGGACCAGATCATGGCCATCTTCGAGAACTACCAGATCGACACGGAGGTCATCGCCGCCTCCATCCGCGGACCTTCCCACGTCCTCGACGCCGCCCTGTCCGGCTGCGACATCGCGACCATCCCCTACGACACGCTCAAGCTGATGGTCAAGCACCCCAAGACGGACGAGGGTATCCAGAAGTTCATCGCGGATTACGAGAAGTCCAAGAAGCAGCGATCATGCTGGATATCGCCATCGTGGGCGGAGGGCCGGCCGGCAGCATGGCCGCCAGGACCCTCGCCCGCGGACACGACGTGGCGGTCCTGGAGGAGCACCCGGAATCGGGAATCCCGATGCAATGCGCCGGTCTGCTGACCGAGAGGGCCGTCAGCCTCGCGGGGGTCTCCCCGGAGGTCTTCTCCACCTACTCCCATGCCAGGGTGGTCTTCCCCGACGGAGGGGAGGTCACGGTGGGCGACGGGCACACCATAGCCATGGCGGTCGACCGTACGGACCTCGACCGGAAGCTGGCAGATGCCGCTATGGATGCCGGTGCGGAGTATCGTTATTCGACGCGCTACAGATCGCACACTGTGTCCGATCGCGTCACCGTCTCGACGGATTACTATGATTTCGAATCGCGCATGATAGTGGGTGCGGATGGCCATAGTTCCAAGGTGGCCATGTCCCTGGGGGACAACGGCCCGAAGGAGTACATCCGCGGCATCGAGGCCGACGTATCCAGGAGATACGACGACCAGGACACCTTCGTCATCCGCCTCGGCAGCCGCTACGCCCCCGGATTCTTCACATGGGAGCTGCCCTGCGGGGATTTCACCAGGATCGGGCTGTGCTGCTCCTGGGACCGCGGGCTCCCCGCGGAATACCTGGGCAGGCTGCTGGACGATGCGGCCCCCGGCGCCAGGATCCTGCAGAAGTACAGCGGTAAGATCCCGATCGGAGGGAGGAGGGCGATGAGCGGCGAACGCTGCATCCTGACAGGGGACGCCGCCGGTCTGGTGAAGCCGATCTCCGGCGGGGGGATTTACCCCACGGCGGTGACGATCCCCGCTCTTACTGAGACGGTATCCGCAGCACTGGCGGCGGACGACCTCTCCGCAAAACGGCTGTCATCCTACGACAGGAGCTGCCGGAAGCTGGTCGGCAGGGAGATGAAGCACGGCTACGCCCTCCGCAGGCGGTTCGTGGCCATGGACGACGATGCCCTCTCCGATTGCGGCAGGCTGGCCTCCGACGACCGCATACGCTCCAAATTGGATTCCATCGACCTGGATTCCCCCTCGTCGGTCGTGAGGGCCATGATCTCCGATCCGCGTTGCTACGGCACGCTACTGAGGATCGCGAGGAGGTCCAGATGAAGCGCGTCCCGTTCGCCGTGATGCCCCCGGAGGAGGCCGGTCCGGCCATCAGGGACCTGATGTCCCGCGGGATGGTAGATATCCATGCCAAGATCGGCAGGGAGGGGGAGACAAGGCTGGTCCCCATTCTCCCGGAATACATAGGGGAGGTGGCCTCCATGGGATTCGAGATGCGCGAGGGCGAGGCCCACACGCTGGACCGCAGGCCCCCTCAGGAGAGGATAGCCGTGGAGCTTTCGGACGTTCTGGAGTTGGAGGGCCTGATCCCGGAGCGTTGGGAGTTCGT
>CAMMYR010000061.1 GCA_946528255.1 uncultured Methanomicrobiales archaeon
GTCCGGCAGGCGCTCGCCCGTCTCGGCGCTGGCCAGGATGTCCATGTAGCCGCCTATCCTCTCGAAGGCCTCGGCATCGTCCGCCATGGCCCTGTGGAACAGCAGATGCTGTTCCAGCTCCTCTATCCTCGTATTCCCATCCATCTCAGATCTCTCCTTCCTTCAGCGATTGCTTGGCAGCCTGCTCCTCGTAAGAGGAGACTTCTGCAAGGTCCGGCTGCATAATAACCTTGCTGATGCCCGAGGGCGGCCTCGTGACGCCGATCAGGTGGTCGGCCATCGCCAATGTGACCTTCCTCAGGGACACCTGTAGGAACTGTGCTTTCGACGAGCTCTTGACGATCCTCTTCGCCACCAGCTCGGAATTGACGGAGTCCAGGTTCTGGTCCACCTCGTCGAACACGTAGAACGGCGAGGGCTGGTACTCCTGTATCGCGAATATGAACGCCAGCGCGGTGAGGGACTTCTCCCCTCCGGACAGGGCCTCCAGCCTCAGGAGCTTCCCGTTCCTGGGCTTCGCGTTGATCATGAGGCCGCCCGCGAATGGGTCCTCCTCATCCTCCAGGCCCATGAACGCCTCGCCTCCCATGGACAGCTCGGCATACACGGCCTTGAAGTTCTCGTTGACCGCATCGTAGGCTTCCATGAACAGGCCCTTCTTCTTGGCGGACAGCTCGTCCATGAGGTCGTTGAGCCCTTTGATGGTCTGGTTGAGGTCCGCGACTTCGGCCATCAGCTTGTCGTAGCGGGCCTTCTTCTCATCGTAATCCTCGATGGCGCGCAGGTTGACGTTGCCTATCTCGGAGATGACGTTCTCCTTGGCCCTGATGGTGCGGCGGATCTCCTCCTCGGAGGGGATCGGCTGCGGGACCTCGATCGTGATCGCATCGACCTCGGCCTTGCGCACGGCGATCTCGGATTCCTGCGTGATGGCCTGGGCCTCGAAGGACGTTTTGGACGCCAGGGCGTTCTCGATGTCCTTGGAGAGCTCCTTGATCTCCGAGTCGATGGCGTACCACTGCTGCGTGAGCTCGTCCTTCTGGTTGCGGAGGTCCTCTATGCCGCTCTCCATCTCGGCCTCGATCTGCTTCAGGGCCTCCAGGTCGAGCTTGGCGCGCTCCATGACGGAGGTGCCCTCCTCTATGGTCTTCTCGTCCGCTGCTATCGCGGAGAGGACGGAGTCCAGCTGCATCTGCAGGGACTCGTTCTGCTTCTTGTAGCCTTCGATCTCCACGTTGGCCCCGCTGATCTGGGTGGTCACATCGGACTTCTCCTCGCGGATGGAGTATAGTTCGTTGCGGACGTTCTGGATCCTGGCCTGCAGCTCCGCCGGGGCGATCTCGGCGATGCGCGCTTTGATGGCGGCGCGCTCGTCGGAGAGCGCGGTCATGCGCTGCGAGGTCTCGGCGAATGCCGAGGAAGCAGCATTCAGCTCCTTGTCGGCCTCAGCCACCTTGTTCCTGGCTGCGTTGATCTGGTTGGCGAGCTCGGATTTGGACCTCTCCAGCTCCTTTATGCGCCCGTTCAGCTGCGCCAGCTGCTCCCTCTGGGCCAGGCCCGAGGAGTTGGCGTTGCGCATCTCGTCGTCGGCGGCGCGGATCTCGCCGCGGATGCCGCGGAGCTTCTCCCTGACATCCTCCAGCGCATCCTGCGCCCTCCTGAGCTTGTCGCCCAGCTCCGAGAGCTTGTCCTCGGAGGCGGTGCCGAACTTCATGAGGTTCTGCTGGGAGATGGTACCTCCCGACATCGCTCCGGACGGGTCGATGAGCTCTCCGGCGACGGTGACTATCCTGATCCCGCCCATGATGCGGCGGGCGGTGTCCATGTTGTTGGCGACCAGCGTGTCGCCCAGCACGTACCAGAAGGCGTTGTAGTACTTCTGGTCGAAATCGATGAGGTCGATGGCGTATCCCTCGGTGTCCTTCAGGCTCATGATGGCCTTGGCCCTGGGCTTGCCGCCCATCATCTTGTTCAGCGGCAAGAAGGTGACCCTGCCCAGCTTCTCCCTCTTCAGGTACGCTATGCAATCGGCCGCGGTCTGGTCGTCGTCCACGACGACGGACTGCATCTTGCTCCCGGCGGCCACGGCCAGCGCGGTCTCGAATCCCTTGTCCACGGTGGCCAGCTCCTGGATGGTCCCGTGGATCCCCTTGATCTCGCCCCTGTTCCTCACGGACAGGATGGCCTCTACGGCCTCCGCGCCGCGGTTGACCCTCTGGGAGACCTTCTTCTCCGCCTGGAGGGCGTTGTATTCCGAGTCGAGGCGCCTGTAGGCGGCATCGAGCTCCTGCTCCTGCTTCTCGAACTCGCGCTCCTTCTGCTTGAGCTCCAGGACCTTCTGGCCGTAATCCTCGATGGACGGACCCGCCTCGGCTTTCAGCTGCTCGAGGCTCCATTTCGCGTCCTTGATCTCGAAATCGATGTTCTGGGCCTTGCCGTCCAGATTGCTGAAGTTGGAATGGGCCTCCTCCGACGAGGCCTCGGCCTTGGAGAGCCTGCCCTGCGCGTTGCGGAGGTCCTCGGAACAGGCATCGACATCCTTCTCGACCTGCTCCAGCCTGTCCTGGAGCTTCTTCTGCTCCCCGCCGGTGTTGGCTATCTGCTCGGATACCGAGCGCTCCTCCTCGACTGCGGCCTTCTCCCTCGACTCGAGATCGGTGAGGCGGATGGACAGGTCGTCCTTGGAGGCCTGGATCTGCTTGATGTTCTCGTTGTTCTCGTTGATGGACTCCTCGAAGTTCCTGCGGAACTCGGCCTGCTGCTCCAGGTCCTGCTCGGCGTTCTCGACGATGCTCTTCTTGGTGGCCAGGTCGACCCTCGCATCCTCGATCTTCTTCTTGACCTCCCTGTACTCGGGTCCGATCTTGGCTGCGATCTCCTCCTCCTTGGCGGCGATCTCGTCGCTCTTGGCCTGGAGGTCCAGCTTCCTGGCGTCGCGCTTCTTGGAGTCGCCGTCGATCCTGGCGGTGATGCGGGCGATCTGCTCGTTTATGCTCTCCAGCTTGGCTGTCTCCATCTGGAGCATCCTGTGGGAGTACTGGGCCTTGGCGATGTCCAGAGCCTGCTTGGCCTCCAGGTACCTCTCCGCATCCGCGCGGTCCTTCTCGAGCCTCTTGATCTCGACTCCGAGCTCCTCGGTGACGATGCCGATCCTGTCGAGGTTGGTCTCGGCCTCGGTCCTCTCGTTCTTCGCCTTGTCGATGTCCGCATCGAAGCTGGCGATACCGGAGATCCCGTCGAGGATGCGGCGCCTCTCGATGTTCCCCATCTGGACGATCTTCATGACGTCGCCCTGCTGGACCAGGTTGTACCCGTCGGCGCTGATCCTGGCCTTGGTGAGGAGGCTGTCGAACTCCGACATGGTGGACTTGCGGTCGTTGACGTAGAAGTAGGAGCTGTAGTCCTGCCCATTGTCGGAGAGCTTGACGTAACGGGTGAGGCGGACGATGTCGTCGTCCCAGGGCATGAGGCGGTCCGTGTTGTCGAAGACCAGGGACACTTTCGTGTAGGGAGCCTTGTTCTTCGATTTGCCGCCGTCGAATATGAGATCGGTGAGCTTCCCGGCCCTGACGGCCTTGGAGCTCTTCGGTCCGAGCACGAATAGGATGGCATCCGTGATGTTGGACTTCCCTGATCCGTTGGGACCGGTGATGGCTGTGTAGCCTTCCATCAGCGGAACTGTCAGTTTTCCTCCGAACGATTTGAAATTCTCTAGCTCGACCTGCTTTAAGTACATTCTACACCCCCCTCCCCAGGGGGACTACCGCCTCTCGGCTTGTGCATCCCTTGGCGCACGTATATACGCGCGTTATAAACGGTAACGTGTTTTTATTATATAAAGGGTATTAAAAGACGATTCTGGATGCATCCGCGCATATTTTCCAGCCTCCGGAGGAGCTGGCATATTCGTTCGAGCAGGCCCGGGATCTCGGCGACGCTGCCGAGGACGTGGGTCGGATGCATGCCGGACGCCTCCAGCTGCTCCCTCGACGTCTCGCCGCTGAGGACCAGTATGGAGCCTATGCCCGCCCTTACGGCCATCTCGATGTCCGTGTACAGGCGGTCCCCGACCATCACCGTTCCGGCGGGGTCGACGCCCATGTGGGAGGCGGCCATCATGAGCATGGAAGCGTTGGGCTTCCCGATGACCAAAGCTGTCGTCTGGCACATCTGCTCGAACATCCTTATGAAGGGCCCGATGTCGATGTCGTAGGAGTCCTCGGTTGGACAGAGATCGTCGGGGTGGGTGGCTATGAACTCGGCCCCTCCGCAGAGGTACCTGTAGGCTTTGTTGATCTTGTCGTAGTCGATGGTGCGGTCGAAGGTCAGCAGCACTATATCCGGATCCGAATCCGCGATATCCATGCCGGCTTCCTTCATCTCCTGGACCACCTCCGGGGATGCCACCGGGTAGACCTTCTTCCCCGGCCTCTCGTCGAGGATGAAGCGGGTGGCCGCCATGGCGGACGTGAGGACGTTCTCTATGCCCACATCGAACCCCATGCGCCTGAGCTTCTCGTAATAGCGGGTGCGGGCCGCGGAGGAATTGTTGGTGAGGAACACGAAGGGTATGCCGCGGGACTTCAGGGCGGAGATGAACTCCACCGCCCCTGGGATGAGGTCCCCGCCCTTGTAGACGGTGCCGTCCATGTCGATCATGAACCCGGTGTACCTCATCTGTACTCCTCCGCGATTATCCTCATGGTGCGGGCCAGCTCGGCCCTGGAATTCTTGTTGTAGATAGTGGCGGCCGGATGGTACGTGGGTATGAACGGGATCGACTTCCCGTTGACCTCTATGGTCGTCGGGATGTTCACTATCTCGTCCATCTTCCCCTCGTGGCCCATGAGGTCGCGGCAGGCGCTCTTCCCGAGGCCCACCACCAATCTGGCACTTTCCAATTCGGAATCGAGGAACGGCCTGCATGCGGCCATCTCCTCCTTGGTCGGATCCCTGTTGCCCGGGGGCCTGCACTTGACGGTGTTGGTTATGACCACGTCGGATCTGCTGAGCCCTGCGGCCTCCAGCATGCCCTCCAGGATCTTCCCGGATTTCCCGACGAACGGCCTCGCCTGCAGGTCCTCGTTCTCGCCGGGGGCCTCGCCCACCAGGTATATCCCCGCCGACGGGTCCCCGTCGGGGAGGACGATGTTGGTGCGGCCCTCGCAGAGCCCGCACAGCCTGCAATCGGGTTCCGGCCTCATCTCTTCTCTTTGACCAGCTCGGAGGCGATGACCAGGGGGTTGAACGCGACGCCCTCGGCCTCCAGGTTCTCCCTGCCGCCGCCCTCGCGGTCGATGACCGATATCACATCGGTGACCTGCGCACCGGCCTCCCTCAGCGTGTGGATGGCCTTTATGCTGGATCCGGCGGTGGTGATGACGTCCTCCACCACCAGGAC
>CAMMYR010000062.1 GCA_946528255.1 uncultured Methanomicrobiales archaeon
GCCACGGCCAGCCTCTTCCTCCAGCTGGCTGACGATCAGGTGCAGCTCCCCTCCGGGGGAGACGACGGCGAAGGATCCCTCGAAGACCCCTCCGCCCGCCTCCGTCAGGTACCAGAATGTGGAGTCCAGGAATGGCTCCCCTCCGTTGGCTATAACGACGGCATCCATGCCCTCGGCGTTCGCGATGAGCCTCTCGGCCCTTGTTCCTTTCATGGCAACCGCATCGCAGGCGAGGTATAACGCTTTACTGCCCCCGCATGCGGATCGTGCGGCGGCCCGGGTCCCCTCCCGTATCCCATTTTATATAGTACCAAGCAGGTGTTCAATTGGATGATACATCCAATCAACGGCAGGTGAGAGAATGGAGAAAATCGAGAGGTTCTTCGGAGAGTACTTCTTCCTCCACAAGTGGTATCCGGTGGGGATCAGATACAACGGGCTGACGTTCCTCAGCAGCGAGGCAGCGTACCAGTCCCAGAGGTGCGCGAACCCTGACGACGGGAGACGCTTCGCGGGACTGGACCCCGCCAGGGTCAGGGTGTATGCGGATTAGATGATCCCCCGCAAGGGCTGGGAGGATGTCAGGCTCTCCGTCATGGAGGACATACAGTTGGCCAAGTTCACGCAGTACCCCGAGCTCAGGGAGAAGCTGCTGGCGACCGGCGATGCCGAGCTGATATACACCAACGACTGCGGAGACACCTATTGGGGCCTGTCGGAGGGTTCCGGGGAGAACCATCTCGGCAAGATCCTCATGAAGGTCAGGGGCAGGTTGGCGGCCGAACCGACTGCCTGAAGCCGAGAGAGGGGCGGGATGCCGCCTGCCCCGCGGGCGTTTGGCAATGTAACGAAATGGATTCCTGCGTAGAGGGGATGAGGGGATACGAGCGCCCTGAATCCCCTTGGGAACCATTGGATATGTACTTATTATTTAGTATCTTAATCTGTTAATAGGCTCGTATCCTACAACGAAACAGTGTAGAATCGTTCGACTTTGGAATTTTTAGGCGAAATTAAGTTAGGTATTCCGAATCCACTACAATTAAATAGGTTGTAAATCTAGGGTTATTCAGAGGTAATTCACATGGTTACTATCAACGAATCCGAGTGTGTTGGATGCGGCGCATGCGTCAGCGTCTGCCCCGAGAGCGCCCTGTCCTGCGACGACATCTGCGTCGTCGACGCTTCCAAGTGCGTCGACTGCGGTGCCTGCATCGACGAGTGCCCCTCCAACGCCATCTCCGAGTGATTTCGGAGGAAAAACGGGCCCCCGGGCCCCCTTTCACTTCTTCTTGTTCTTCAGAACGAACATAACCGATTCGAACGATGCGCCCAGCTCCCTGGCGATCTGCACGGCGCTCATCCCCTCCGATGCCATCCTGAGCATCTCGCTCTCCTGGCTATCGTCGATCTCCATCACGTTGGACCGGCGGTGGGATTCGGATGAATCTATCCAGCCGGGCCTGCCGCACCCCGGGCAGGCCGATGGGATGCTCCCCTCCGGATGGTCGGTGATCGAACCGCAGAAGCGGCAGCGCACGGTCACGGATGCCTTGCCTGAGCAGACGGTACCGCAGCGGGGGCAGCGGCGGGAATGCCCGCGGGAATTCCAGACGAAACCGCATGAATCGCAGGATATGGTGACGGACGGGTCCCTCCAGCGGTTGGAGCGGCACATGGGGCAGCGGATCGGATCCGGCCCTTCCTTCGACCATTCGGTGCCGCATCTCACGCACCTGTATGTGTTCATGCCACTGCCTTCCGGAGACATAAGATGATTATTTAGGATTACCTAATATTATTTAAAAGTGTCATAATAATAGAAATAATCCAACAGAACCGGTTGTTGGATGCGTATTCGGAGCCAGAGCACGGGCCTGGGATCGCGGTATGCGGTGCGCCTGTATTTCACGCGCGGATGGCCGACGATGTACACGGCGTATGCCGTGAGCCCCTCCGGGATCCCCGGGAAGAAGGACATGAAGCGCTTCGGGTCGTTCTCGGATGCCTGGAGCATCCAGCGGGAGTGGAACCCGCCCAGCCCCATGGCGTACGCCATCAGGTCGATCTGCTCCATCGCTATGGCCGCGTCTATGGGGAACCTGGCGAATGCGATGATGACCTGCCTCCCCTCCCAGGTGAACGGGTTGTTGGTCCCCTGCTGCCCTGCCTCCACGTAATCCACGAACTGCGCAAGACTGGGGTGCTCCTTGGTGTGCGAGCGGAGTATCGATGCCAGCAGCTCCATGAACTCCGGGAAGCTCTCGTCGACGACGGCGAAGGCCACCTTCTGGGAGTTCTCCGCGGTGGGCGAGCATCCCGCGGATTGTATCAGCCTCTCCAGCTCCTCCGGTGTGCACTTCCTGTCGAACCAGCGCATGCTGCGCCTGGTGCGGTACAGCGCCTCCATATCCTCTGCGGACACGGGGCAACCGGAGAACGGCACGATCCGACCCGCACCGAGCAGGGTTATGGCCCCTTTGGGGCAGACGGATGCGCAATGGCCGCATCTGAAGCAGCCGTATGGCGATTCCACCTCGGTCGCCCTGCGCTCGCGGACCTCGAGATGTCCGCGTATGCAGACCTTGGCGCAGAGGCCGCATCCTATGCATGCATCGGTGATCGAGAGGGATGGTTCCATAGCTGCTCCGACGCGGCCATCCACGATAAAACAATCCGCGGTACAACCGCACGTGTTGGATGGGTGCGGTCGGATTCTCCCTAGATATAACGGTTCCCCGCCGCTTTTATATGAATAATGGTCGATTCATATACCATGGCAGAAGGAGTTAACCGTCCAGTCGTAGTGACGATCCTAGCCGTCCTCGAGTTCATAAGCGCCATACTGTGCTTCATAGCCGGCGCGGTCATGATTGCAGGAATCGCTAGTTTCTCTGATTTCGAAATCGATTTCATCTCCAGTTCCCTCGTGGGCATCCCGTTCATCGCATGCGGTCTGCTCTCGCTGATCATGGGCTACGGGTTCTGGAAGGGATGGAGCATCATGTGGTACCTGGGTGTCATCTTCAGCATCCTGGGATTGATCTTCACCTTCATCACCATCATAGGCCTGATCATCTACATCCTGATCCTGTACTACCTCTTCAGGCCCGGCGTCAAGGCCTGGTTCGGGGTCTGACGATCCGAATGGGCCGTACCCGGTACGGCCCGCCAAACGCCTTACTTCCGCTCTTTTTGTGTTGCGCGGAGAATCCCCCCTCCGTATGCTGGTGCCGCGATCGTCCTGTGCTTCCGAATGGATCCACGGAAAGGAGCCCAAAGGACAATACGCGGGCATATGGAGGTATCGCGTCGGGGACTACCGCGTATGCGCCCAGATCCGCGAGAGCGAATCCATCGTTCTGGTGGTTGCGATCCGCCACCGTTCCGAGGCTTTTGGAGAATGAAGCGCTGGTTGGATCGGGTCGCCGAAAGCGGATGCATAGAACTCGCGTACCCTTCCATGCGATAGTGCTGGCGTATGGTTTTGCGTATGGCAGCCACAAATCACTCCATCAAAATACCACAAATCTCTTTGCCAAAATACCACAAATCTCTTTGCCAAAATACCACAAATCTCTTTGTCATTCGATTTCTCATGGTGTATCTTCCACGCATAGTCGATTCGGCATTGGATAGAAAACTATCCGCTTTCGGTGCGGTAGTCATACTGGAACCAAAAGATGCGGTAAGACGACAACCGCCAACAAAAGGCGAAAATCGTAATCACGGGAACGGAATACGGTTACCGCAGGGATGACGGTGTGTTCGTGATTCCGATAGCGACCATGCGTGATTGATTCTACAAGTGTGGGAAAAGCAAGTGGCGGGCCTGAAGGGATTCGAACCCTTGGCCGTTCGATTAAGAGTCGAACGCTCTACCTAGCTGAGCTACAGGCCCCTGTGAACCTCTTGATAACCTTCTCATAGATAAAGCTATCCTATTCTGCTGGCAGGATGCCTCGGCGGCTCGCTTCTTGAGGAAAATCCTGGCGATGGATAGCGCGGTCGCTCCGACCGTCA
The DNA here is from genome assembly GCA_946528255.1 of uncultured Methanomicrobiales archaeon. Next base: position 4,024 of record CAMMYR010000062.1, read on the forward strand.
CGGCGGTGGCCGCCATGTTGGCGTTCCTAGCCCTCTTCCTCATGCGCTCCGCTTCCTCATCCTCCTCGCCTATGTCGGCGACCTCGGATGCCTCCCCGGTGGCGTCCTCGAACGACAGCGCCAGGCCGGGATCGAGGCTGGATCCGCATGCGATGCAGCGTCCGAGCTCCACCTGGTCCTTGTCCAGTTTCGCTCCGCAGTTAGGGCAGTTTACCTCTTCCATGTTATCCTCTATCCGATACGATGCGATATTAATAATCGTTGCTTAGGCGCGGGCACCAGGAACTCGGCTATCCCGTATCCCCTGCGGCCGCCCATCTCGGTCTCCGAGATGGTCTCCACCAGGAGCATGTCCTTGCTGCCCTGCATCGGCAGGACCGCATACCTCATGATCTTAGCTTCCACATCATGCGATGCGCCGCTCTTGCAGTGCATCGTCATGGAATAGGTGGCGGGTATGCCCTTCTCGAATCCCACATCGATATCGATCTTAACCACGGGATCGTTGGAATCCTTCGTCCCGACGTATCCGGCATCCACGTCGCCCATGTCGGTGGACAGCTTGGTGGCGTTGAATCCCAGATCGGTGCCGTAGACTGAATTGAGCCACATCCACATCTTCGGGGACCCCCAGTCGCGGACCCCTTCGCTCATGTCCCTCTCCCCGGTGGCCTCCACGGAGTGGGACCTATCGCCGACCACGACCGTGCCGGTAATGGTACCGAACTGCTCGAAGTGCTCCGACACCGTCTTGGACGACAGCTCCGCGCCCTTGGCGTCCACGCAGTCGTGGTAGTCCATCAGGGGGTTCACGGGCTTCCAGATCAGGTCCAACGAGGACATGATCGGTACGGGCTCCTTGGATGCTGTGTCGAAAAGCGGGCCCCGGTACGTTATGTGCCAGGCATCTCCCTCCTCCCTGAATGTCAGCCCGGAGCAGGACTTCCTGTCGTCGTCGCAACCGACGGCGTTCCTCATGCCGCAGATCCTGTCCTCCTCGATGACGAACAGGAACATGGATTTCTCGTCCCTGTTGGGTTTGTTCCCTATGCGCATGAAGACCGTCACGCCCTCCTTCTGGTCGTGCAGGTTGAAGTAATAGCTCTCGTTCCAATCCAATTCTCCGCTCATTCGCTTCCCTCCAGTATGGCGACCTCGCCGGTGCTCCCGTCGACGGAGACCCTGTCGCCCGTATGCAATATGGTCGTGGCGGATTTCACCGCCGTCACCGCGGGTATCCTGTACTCGCGGGATATCACCGCCCCGTGGCATAATATGCCCCCGGTTTCGGTTATTAAACCGCCCAGTTTGGAGAACACCACGGTCCATCCGGGATCGGTGTTGCT
>CAMMYR010000063.1 GCA_946528255.1 uncultured Methanomicrobiales archaeon
GCGGCGGTAAGGCCCTGATGGCCGTATCCGCTGATCCGCTCGACATCGACATCGACCACGCCGCATCCGTATTATGCCCCGATCCCTCCGTCATATCGTCGAAGGACGAGGAGATGTTGGTCTTCCAATGGAACGGGATGGAGACCACCCTTTACCGCCAGGGCAAGGTCATGTTCTTCCCCCTGGAGGACAAGCCGCTGTGCATCAAGTATGCCACGGAGATACTGGAATCCGTGTCCAGATAATCGATGTCTGGCACATTCGATTTGAGTGTATGTATTTTATAGGTCGACTATATCGCCTACTTATGGATTGGTTGTTCATAGCCGTCGCATTGGTGGTTACGGCAGCCCTGTCTATCGAGTTCTATTATCTCAAGTGCATCACGAAGGAGGGCGCTCTGGCGGCGTTCATCGTCGGGGCCATCGTGGCCGTGATGGGGTCGATCAACGACTTCTTCCTGATGACCATCTTCACCGTCACCGGGTTCGTGGCGACCTTCGTCGGCATCCGCCGCAAGAAGGAAGCCGGCCTGCAGGAGGGCCGGGAGGGGGAGCGCGGCTGGAAGAACGTGGCCGGAGTGGGCTTCCCTCCGTGCCTGATGGTGATGGCCAACTACTTCCTCGACCTGGATCCGGAGCTCTTCGCCATCCTGTTCATCTCCACCATCACGGTTGCCGGCGCGGATACCATCGCCAGCGAGATCGGGGTCCGCGACAAGAGGGCCTATCTGATCACGACCATGAAGCCCTGCGAGCCAGGCACCAACGGCGGTGTCTCCAGGTTCGGGACCGCCGTCTCCACGGTGGCCGCCCTGCTGATAGCCGTCCTTGGATGGTACGTCATCAGGGTCGATATCGACATCCTGCTGCTGATACCGTTCATCGCAGGCGTCCTCGGGAATCTCCTGGACAGCGTATTCGGCACGCTGCTGGAGGACAGGGGGTACATGTCGAAGTACTCCAACAACGCATCCACCGCCATCATCAGTGCCCTGTTCGCAGGCATGGCCTGGTTCGTCGTTTCGTGATTCGCCATATCACATACGCGCCACGCGTGTAGGAAAACCATCCTGGGTGCGGTTTTCACTGGCAATACCTATTGCTGAATGGCTGACGAAGGATGGTGATTGGGCCTGGGTGGATCGGAACGAGGAGCTGCGGTTCTTGAAAAGGAGGTAGACCAGGACCGGTCCGCCGATCACGGCGGTGATTGCACCGACCGGGAGCATTATAGGGTTGATCAGGTCCTTGGCGATGATGTCCGCGATGGTAAGGAGCAACGCCCCGGTGACGGCCGATGCCGGGATCAGGAACCTTATGCTCCCGCCGCCGATGAGCCTCGAGATGTGGGGGGCTAGGAGGCAGATGAAACCGATCGCTCCGACGAAGCTGACCACCACCGCGGTGGAGAAGCAGGCCAGGACCATGAGCACGACTCTGGTCGTCTGCACGTTCACCCCAAGGGACGTGGCCGTATCGTCTCCCATGCGGAGGGCGTCCATGTTCTTCGTCAGGTACATCGAGATGATGAAGGTGGCTACCAACGTGACAGCCACGTACGGCACGAACTCCAGGAGGACGCTGTTGAGGTCTCCGACGGTCCAGAACATGGCAGTCTTCGTGGCCTCCGCATCCCCGAAGTACTGGGATAGGGTGGTGCAGGCGCTGAACATATAAGATATCGCCACTCCGATGAGGACCATCGATGCAGGGGACATGTTCCTCCTGGACGAGGCCAGGAGGATCATCATGGCCGGGATGAGGGAGAATAAGAACGCGTTCAGGATGGTCCCGTACCTCCCCACAACGGCAGTGATGCCGAAGAGGATGGACAGGGACGCGCCGAAGGCGGCGCTGGAGGACACTCCGAGCGTGTACGGGGTCGCGAGGCTGTTGCGCATGATGGTCTGGGTGACCGCTCCGCCGATGGCCAGCAACGCGCCGGCGACCATGGCCATGAGCACCCTCGGGAGATAGGTGTTCAGAACGATGTGCGTGGTCCTGTAGGGCACGTCGAAGGTCCCCGGGAAGATGGCGTTGATTAGCACCTCGTAGACCTGTATCGGGGTGATCGTGGTGGAGCTTATGGTGACCGACCACGACATGAGCAGCACCAGCGCTACCGTGGAGACCGCGATGTAGAGGATCCTGCGCTTATGCAGGCGATTGATCTCCATCTTCGCCGCATCCATCATCGGTTCCTCCATGATATCGCCCCCGCATGAGCCTCGGACAGATCCTGGGCGTACCGCCCCGAAAGCACGTATCCTCTGAGCTTCTCGTCGTCGGTGCCGACTCCGAACATGGCGGCCAGCTTCCGTATCGTCTCCTCCGGGTCGCTCGGGATTCCCCTCTCGAACGACTCGATCGCGAGCACCGGCTCCAGCCCCGCATCCGCGGCTATCCCGAATATCATCTCGGCATCGGTGTAGCGGGTGACGGTCTCCCCGAGCACTGCCTTTTGGGCAGATTCCGGTATCCTGAGGTCGGCGGATGCGAACACGGTGCAACGGTCGGAGCACTTCGATATCCTGAGGATCTGGTGGCGCATGTCGCGCATGAACATCGAGAACGAGGCGAAAGCCAGGTCGAAGCGCCCTTCGGCTTCGTACTCCTGCCAGTGGGACCTGACGACCTTGAGGTTGGATACCCCTTCGCGGGCTGCACGGGCGGATAGCTCGTCCAGCATAGGGCCTGACCCATCAAGGGCCACGACGCTCCTACACATCCTCGCGACGGGAATCGATAGGCGTCCGCAACCGCAGCCGATGTCGATGCAAGTGTCATCCCCGGAAGGGGCGAGGACCGATAGTTGCCACTGAGTCATCCCAGCGCCGAACCCTCTGTTCTCAAGGAGGCTGCCCACCTTGTCGTCCCAGAACCCCTTGCTGTCCAGGTCCCTGCGGGTGGTGCGTTCGACCTCTTCGATCCAGATCCGCTCCCAGTCCATCGATCCACCTTAATCGGAAAAGGGGAGGGGGCGGCGCCCCCTCGTATTCATCAGACGCTCGGATAGATGACGACTGCCTGGGTGGTGACGTCGTATCCGTCGACTCCGAGCCATTCCTTCACGTAGCTGTTGTGGAGGGCCACGGGGTCGAGATCTCCGAAGAGGTCCGCGTTGATGACCTTGGCCAGGTATGCCGCCAGGAGCACGCCTCCGCTGCAGCCGTTCCTCAGGTCCCCGGAGTTGATGTGGAGGCGATCCTTGGATCCGAGCTCGTCGGAGACCAGGGGCCTATCGTACGCGAAGTTCCATGCCTTGATGAAGTCTGAGTAGTCGTTGGTGCAGTACCCGTGGGACACGCCCTTCATCTCCGTCGCAGCGTAGGTGTACTGCACGGTGTGGCAGAAGATGTAGTCAGCGTAGACCTTCGGATCATCGTTGAAGACGGCGTCGTACTGCACGGCCTTGCTGTAGCCGCTCTTGTAGGCCTCCTCGCTGATGTCCTGGAGGATGTTGTGGCCTCCGGCGACCAGGACTGCCTGCCCCTGTGGGTCGTTGTACCCGTACGCGGTCATGTTGGTGCGGGTCTCGTCGGAGAGGTAGCTGTTCTGGTAGTTGGTCATCATGACGTGGGGCTTGTCCGCCTCGGGGATGTCGGCGGTCTTGTCCATGAGGTAGTTGAGCTTCCCCAGGATCCAGTCGACATATGCCTCGGCGCGGTCGACCTTTCCCAGGATGTACCCTGCCTTCAGGATGCCGTGGACGTAGTCCGAGTTCTCGGCCTTCAGGAGGTTGGGGTAGTAGAGCCCCAGGTAGACGACGTCGCAGTCCACGAGTTTCGCCTGCTTGGTGGCGTTGAGGTCGGGGTCGTAGGAGAAGGTGAACAGTATGTCCAGCTCGAACGAGTTGACCATGTCGTAGTCCGGGGAGTTCATGCTGACCATATTCTTGACGTTGGCCCTCTGGGTCTCGTCCTGGAAGTAGAAATCCTTCTGCATGTATGGGGCGTAGTCGACGGCTGCGACCTTGTCCATTACGCCGAGGATCATGCAGAGCTCGGTGTTGCAGAAGTACTCCGCGCCGATGCGCTGGATGTCGGTCGACACCCTCATCTCCTTTTTGTTACCGTCAAGGAAGTGGATGTACTCCGCCTTGCCGGATGCGATGGTTCTAATCTCATCGACGTCCTTGGAATCGACCTTGCCATCGTCGTTGGCATCGGCCAGGTCGAGGGTGATGGTAGGAAGGGCCTCCCCCTTCTCCTTCGCATCGAGGTACTTCTGGAGGAGATCGGCGTCCTTGGTGTCGACATCGTTGTCGCCATCGACATTCCCGAAGATCTCGAGGCCGTATCCTCCCACATCTTTGTGGTCAGATCCACCGGAGAGCGCGACGAAGGCGGCGATTCCGATTACCGCCACTGCCGCGACCGCGATGATTGCAATGAATTTGGAATCCATAGTTGGACATATCAATGGACATATTTATATTCGTAACACGAATTATAAAATAGTAATATTCAATATGTGTAAACATGGCTCTGGATGTTACTGGTCTGAACTTCAGCTACGGCGAGAAGGAGGACCTCAGGAATATTACCCTGCATCTGGAGGGAGGTCAGGTACTCGGGATCGTCGGACCCAACGGGTCGGGCAAGACGACACTCATCAGATGTATCACCCGCATCCTAGAGCCGACCTCCGGAGAGGTCGTATTGGATGGAGAGGACCTCTCCGGACTGACCCGCACCGAGATAGCCAAGCGCATAGGATTCGTCCCGCAGACCAGCTCAATCGATCAAATACCTCCGTCGGTCTACGAGGTTGTTCTGATGGGACGTCTGCCCTACATCGCCTGGAACTACACGGAACGGGACAGGGAGATCGCCTGGGAGGCTATGAGGGACATGGATGTCGCAGAGTACGCCTCCCGGCCCTTCAACAAGCTGAGCAGCGGCCAGGCCCAGAGGGTGCTGGTGGCCAGGGCGATCGCCCAGGGCGCCAGGCTCATCATGCTTGACGAGCCCACCAGTAATCTGGACGTCAGGTACCAGATTGATGTTCTGGAGACCATCCGCTCTACAGTCAAGGAACGGGGCTTCATGGCCTGCCTGATCATCCACGACCTGGACATGGCCATGAGGTTCTGCGACAATATCCTGATGATCGACGAAGGTGAGGTCATCGACTCCGGGCCTTCCATGGAGGTCCTGACCCCGGAGAACATCAGGAGGGTCTTCGGGATAGACTGCGTCATAAACACGGATTACGGCAGGCCGAGGATAGTCATACTGAACCGATGTGCCAAGAAGGGGGAATGGAGCCGCCTGAGGAATTCGAATCCCCGACCTGCTGATTACAAGTCAGCCGCACTACCGGGCTATGCAAAGG
>CAMMYR010000064.1 GCA_946528255.1 uncultured Methanomicrobiales archaeon
GGCGATCTGGGAATCCGGCACGCTGACCTGGGACGACTTCCTCAACGGCGACCGGCCGGAATGCGTCAAGCCGGCCCTGAAAGAGAAGGGGGACGCCGCACTCCTGCAGGCCTCGGAGCTCCTGGATTCCGGGGACTCGTACCTGCTGGCGGACATGATCCCCAAGAGGGAGCACTGGAGGATGTACGGCGATTTCAGGAAGGATTCCGCATACCTCGATATCGAGACCGACGGTCTCAGCAGGGATGCGCTGGTCACCGTGGTCACCGTCCACCGCCCGGGCGGGCGCACCGTCACCCTCACCGAGGGCATCGACCTGGACGGCGCCGCGCTCTCGGACGCCCTGGACGGGGTGAAGCTGCTGGTGACCTTCAACGGCAGCTGCTTCGACGTCCCCGTCCTCAGGAACAGCTTCCCCGAGGTCGACCTCGACATGCCACAGTACGACCTGCGCTTCGCATCCAGGAAAGTGGGCTACAAAGGGGGCCTGAAGCACCTGGAGATCGAGATGGGCATCACCAGGGACGAGGACATCGAAGGCGTGGACGGCGCGGAGGCCGTCCGCCTATGGCACCATTGGGTCAGGAACGGGGACAGGGACGCCCTGGACATCCTGACGGAATACAACCGCGCGGATACCATCAACCTGGAGACCATCGCGGACAGGATCTACGGGAGGCTCGTGACCGACTATGCCGGCTTCAGATGGCGATATAAGGAGGATGAACTCGGATCTCGCCTCCGCGGCGGGCGTCCTCAGGGGATGCAAGAGCATCCTGATCATCTCGCACATCGATGCCGACGGGATATCCGCCGGCAGCATCGCCAGCATCACCGCCGACCGCCTCGGGGTGGAGAGGAGGACAGTCTTCGAGAAGAAGATCACGGACGAGACCGTGGAGATGGTGAACTCCTCCAAGGAAGATGTCGTCTGGATATGCGACCTGGGCAGCGGATACCTTTCCAGCTTCCACCGCCCGTCGGTGATAATAACGGATCATCACGTCCCCGACCCCGGCTGGCGCCGCAAGCAGACCACCCTGGAGAGCTTCACGGACATCAGCCACCTGAACCCCCACTGCTACGGCATGGACGGCTCCTTCGAGACCTGCGGCGCGGGAATGACCTATCTCCTGTCCAAGGCCGTGGACCCTGCCAACAGGGACCTGGCCTGGCTCGCCGTGGTCGGAGCTGTAGGGGATTTCCAGGACACATCCGAATCCAGGCTGGTCAGCCTCAACAGGGAGATAATGAAAGACGCTATCGACAACGGCGACCTGGTGGTCGAGAACGACCTCCGCCTGTTCGGCAGGGAGACCCGGTCCATCATGCAGCTCCTCCAGTACAGCAACGACCCGCAGATCCCGGGGCTGACCGACAACCCCGGCGCCTGCGCGGACCTGGTGGACCACCTGGGCATCCCGATCAAGAAGGACGGGAAGGCCCGCGTATGGAACGACCTGGACCCCGAGGAGAAGGAGAAACTCATCGATACCGTCATGGACCTCATGGGCTCGGAGGACGCCAAGAGGCTCTACGGCGAGATGTACACCTTCCCGAAGCAGCCAGCCAGGACCGGCCTCAGGGATGCGAAGGAGTTCGCCACCATCCTGAACTCCTGCGGGAGGTACGACGATGCGGAGACCGGTATGAGGATCTGCAGCGGCGATCCATCCGCGCTGGCCGATGCCGACAGGAACCGCACCGAGCACAGGAAGCACATCTCCTCCGCCATGTCCTACATCAGGAACAACCACCTGATACGCGAGAGGCGCTTCGTCCAGTACTTCGAAGCCGGCACCGAGATCAGGGAGACCGTGGTGGGAATAGTGGCCGGGATGGTCCTCAACACCCCTGAATGCAGGTCCGACCTGCCCATCCTGGGATTCGTCGAAGCGGATGACGGCATCAAGGTCTCCGCCAGGGCCAACCGCTTCCTTGTCGACCGCGGGCTCGACCTGTCCAAGATAATGAAGACCGCCGCGGAGCTCGTCGGCGGGTTCGGCGGAGGCCACAGCATAGCAGCCGGCGCCACCATACCCCCTGGCACGGAGGAGAGGTTCCTGGATATCGTGGAGGACCTGGTTTCCTCACAGGTCGAGCGAATCCAGCAGGCCGACCACATCGCCGGCATATTGGATCACGGGCATATCCGGATCGATTTCACGCCAATCCTGTTCCGAGCAATGCCCCGACAGCACCCCTGCGAACATGGCGCCGGCCCCGTGGGCGGATTGCCAATCCGTCTGGTTGTCGCCGACGTAGAGTATCTCCGACGGCGATACCCCTAGCAGTTCCGCGAGCTCCCTCATGGCTGCTGGCGAGGGCTTGGCGCGGTCGTAGTCCGAATGGTCGCGGCCCATCACCGCATCGAACACCCCGTCCAGGCCGTTCACGTGCAGGGCCGTCTCGGCGTAGCGCTTGGCACCGCGGGTAAGCAGGCCGACCTTCAGGCCCCTGGACCTGATGGCGCCGATGCACTCCCTGCTGCCGGGATACGGCTCCGCCTCGTCCACGAACTCCAGCTCGATCTCCTCGTAGGCGGCATCGATGTCCCTGTATATGGCGGGGGATTCGCCCCCTCTTCCATGAGCCTCCAGCCACTCCTTTATCGGATATCTGGGCCTCTTTATCGAGTTCCCGAAGTCGATGTCCCTCCAGGGCACCCCGTGGGCCTCCAGGACCTCCAGATCCGCCCTGCCGAGCCTGTCATAATCGACGTGCGTCCTCAGGAAGGTCCCATCCAGATCGAATCCTACCGCCCTGATCACGCGCGACATAGCACCCCGAATGGCTGGATTGTAGATAATCGTGTCGAAACCGCCCTTCGGGAACGATGGGACGATCGACCATTGCAACTGCTTATAACCGATGCGCGGATATATGCATCAAGATGGGGCGCATGGCCGCCCCGATACAAAGGAAGTGCAAGGAAATGGACGGAAACACACGCCCCGAATCCATGGTCCGCATCACCACCCCGCAGCTGGCGGATGCGTTCATCAACGAACAGATAGAAGCCCTCAGGAAGCAGATCGGGGACGGCAAGGTCCTCCTCGCCCTCTCCGGAGGTGTGGACTCCTCCGTGGTCGCGGCTCTGCTCATCAAGGCCATCGGCAAGAACCTCACCTGCGTCCACGTCAACCACGGCCTCCTCCGCAAGGGAGAGGCCGAGCAGGTCATCGACGTCTTCAGGAACCACCTCGGCGCGAACCTCGTCTACGTGGATGCCACCGACAGGTTCCTCGACAAGCTCGCCGGCGTCTCCGACCCGGAGCAGAAGAGGAAGATCATCGGAGCGGAGTTCATCAGCGTCTTCGAGGAGGAGGCCAAGAAGATCGAGGGAGTGAAGTTCCTCGGCCAGGGCACCATCTACCCCGATATCCTCGAGAGCCACGGCGTCAAGGCCCACCACAACGTCGGAGGGCTCCCCGAGAGGCTCGGGTTCGAGCTCGTGGAACCCGTGAAGCTGCTGTTCAAGGACGAGGTCCGCGTGGTCGGCAAGCAGCTCGGACTGCCCGACTCCATGGTCTTCAGGCAGCCCTTCCCCGGTCCCGGCCTGGGAGTCAGGTGCACCGGCGCCATAACCCGCGACAGGCTGGAGGCGGTCAGGGAATCGGATGCCATCGTCCGCGAGGAGTTCGCCAAGGCCGGACTGGAAGGCAAGGTATGGCAGTACTTCACCATCGTACCCGACTACCGCTCCACCGGAGTGAAGGACGGCCAGAGGCTCTGGGACTGGCCAGTCGTGATCAGGGCCGTGAACACCAAGGATGCCATGACCGCCACGGTCGAGGAGATCCCCTGGCCCCTGCTCAACAAGATCACCCAGCGCATCCTCTCAGAGGTCAAGGGAGTCAACAGGGTCCTCTACGACCTGTCCCCCAAGCCCTGCGCCACCATCGAGTGGGAGTGAAACCTTAAAGCCGGGCCGATGGCCCGGCCTTCATTGTTATCTGAAGAATATCCGAAGGGCAGCGATCGCTCTTCCTGGTACCTGACCGGGGGCCACATGCCCCTGAGCCTTCCGCCCTCCCTCTCGGGATCCATGGTGCTGACCTCCAGTCCCGGGACGATCATGCGGACCGACGGCACCCCGAGCTCGGGGCGGGTGTAATCGTAGCATATGACCTGGTCGAAGCCGCATTCCATGAGCCTCTTCAGGACCACCTCTATGTCATCGAGGACGTAGGGCGTGGAGTTGTCCGGGATGTCCTCCAGGTAGATCTTCTTCTGATTCTCCCCGAACCACATGTGGTTGACCTGCTTGATCTTCTCGTATCCCATGTCCTGGGACACCTTCTGGAGCTGGGCGTTGATCTTCATCCCGTGCTTGTGGGTGGTCCTGCTCTGGGCCACCTCGGTTATCGCCCTGATGGCGGCGATCTCGGGGTTCAGGTGGGTGCCCACGCCGATGGTCAGGAGCTCCGGGTCCTTGGTGACCGTATCGTCGGCGGAGGCGCCGATCGTGGGTATGCCGAGGTCGGTGGTCAGGTCCTTCAGGTGGATCTCCACCCCCTGGTCCGTGAACTTCTCGATGAGCTGCGCCGGGACTGAATCCTTGTCCCTTATCAGGACGTCCGCGTTGGTCCGGTCCTGGTACTCGGCGATGGACCAAGCGTCCCTCTCGATGTCCTCGAAGAGGGCGTGGAGGATGGCCTCCTCCATGGTGTTCCCTGACGCTATCCCATTGGTGTGCCAGCGGAACAGCGGGTAATCCCCCTGGGGCTCGTAAGGGTAGAACACGGCGCAGGCGGGCACCCATATGGGGCAGCCCCTGAACATCTCGTATCCCTCGACCCATGCGATCTCCTGCCCCTGCAGGTGGTCCAGCACCCTCAGCGGGAGGATGAGGTCCACAGGGTTCACGGTCATCATGACCTCCTTCGCCTGCTCGTAGGTGCCGTAGACGATCTCGTCGGTATCGCGCTGCTCCGCGCTGTACCTCTCTATCGCCTCCATGACCGCGGATGCTTCCGCCTGCTCGACGGTGGCTCCCTTCCCGTTGTAGTATTTGGGCTTCCCCAGCGCGGTCTTCTGCCTGTCGACCGAGAAAACCGGGATGCCGAGGTTGTCCTTGTCGGTGATGTTCTCCGGCTTCCCCATGCCCGCCTTCTCCAGCAGCGGAAGCACCCTCTTCAGGGTCTCCTCCGGCGGCATTATGCGTATTCCTGTGTCTGGCGAGCATTTGGGGCAGCGTTCGAGCATCATTGTGCCAACCTCTGTGGGTGTTGGGTGGTGGTAGTAGCCCCCCTTCTGTTTCAGACGGCATTCGACTATGCATCCTACCCGCGGGTCCC
>CAMMYR010000065.1 GCA_946528255.1 uncultured Methanomicrobiales archaeon
CGGTCTCCTTGAATATAATGTCGGCGAAGCGCGGGCTGCCAACGATGTAGCTGCCGTGGTCCGCCCTCTTCATCACGTATTTCTTGGAGTTCGGGATGCTGCGGACCATGAAGTCGGTGTCAGCCTCGTCTATGCAGTCGCGGCTGGCCCTGACTATCACCGTGGGCACGGTTATCCTGGCCAGCATCTCCTCTGTGATATGGGGCTCGGTGAGCATCATGGTCACCAGCGGATCCGGGTTCCTGGCGTTCCTGCGCTTCATCAGCGCCACCGAGAATCCCTTCAGGGTCTCCGGCCTTGTGTTTGCACACGCCGCGATCAGCGTGCCGATGTCCTCCGGGTGCTCCGAGGCCCACAGCAGGCCGATTATGCCCCCGTCGCTGTATCCGAAGACTATCGGATCCACTATCTCCAGTTTCCTGACGAACTGGTGCATGTCCTCGGCCATATCGGCGTAATGGTACTCATCCACCGGATCGCTGCAGCCGTGGCCCCTGGAATCCACGGAATAGACCTTGAAATACGGCTTCAGGTACCCAATCCCGGCATCGAAAATGTGGCGGTCCTCGCCGTTGCCGTGCAGGAGGATGAGCGGTCTACCCTCACCCTCCACCGAATAATCCAGGCCTATGTGGTTGACGAAAATTCTCATCGGAATTTAGATTGTCCTAAAATAGATAAAAATATCGGGGGCGGACCCCCGATGGAGTTTCAGGGGGACAGCCTGGCGGGGTCCCTGGGGAAGAGGATGGCCTCCCTGATGTTGGGGAGGTCCAGCATCTTGACCAGGAGCCTCTCGATGCCTATGCCCCATCCGCCGTGCGGGGGCATGCCGTACTTGAAGGCGTCCAGGTAGAATCCGAAGTCCTCGGGGTCGAGGCCCTTCTTCCTCATCCTGGCCACAAGCACATCGTACCTGTGCTCCCTCTGGCCACCGGAGGATATCTCCTGTCCGCGGTAGTCCAGATCGAAGGAGTACGAGTAGGGGGTGCCGTCCTTCTCCATGATGTAGAACGGCTTGGCCTCCTCGGGGTACTCGATGATGAAGTACAGGTCGCAGCCCTTGGCCATCATGATGTCGCCGATGATCTTCTCGCCCTCGGTCCCCAGGTCGTCGCCCTCCTTCAGGGGGAGGCCGTTCTCCTGGACCATCTTCAGGCACTCGGAGTACGTGAGCTTGGGGTAGGGCCTGGCGGGGACTGTGATGTCCTTGCCGATGAGCTCCAGCTGCCTGGCGCCCCTCTCCTTGAGGCCCTTCAGCACATGGTCGATTATGCACTCGATCATGTCCATGACCTCCTCCTCGTTGGCGATCCAGGACATCTCGCCGTCGAAGGAGATGAACTCGGTCACGTGGCGGTTGGTGTTGGAGTGCTCCGCGCGGAAGGCGGGGCCGATCTCGAACACCCTGTCCAGCCCGGTGGACATGAGGATCTGCTTGTAGAGCTGGGGGGACTGGGCCAGGTAAGCGGGCCTGTCGAAGTACTGGACCTTGAACAGCTCCGCACCGCCCTCGGCTCCGGCGGCGTTGATCTTGGGGGTGTAGACCTGGGTGAATCCGTTCTGCCTGACCGCTTCCTCGATGAGCTCGACCATCAGGGCCTTCAGCTCGAAAATGGCCTTGATCTCCGGCTTCCTGATGTCCATGAACCTGTGGTTCAGGCGGGTGTCCATCTCCACGTTGACCTTGTCGATGACGCCCATCGGGAGGGGCACCCCTGCTTCGGAGTAGACCTCGGCGGAGGTGGGGATGAGCTCCAGGCCCAGAGCGGTCTGGTTGCTCTCCTTGACCTCGCCGGTGATGGAGACCACGGTCTCCCTGGAGAGCTTGGTGAGGAGCCCGAACAGCTCGGGGTCGATCTTCTTCTTGGGCATGGTCACCTGGAGGGTGCCGTGCCTGTCGCGCAGGGTCAGGAATGAGATGCCGCCCATGTTCCTGACGTCCTGCACCCATCCGCGGACGGTCGCGGTGCCGTCGGACACCGAGATGTCCGAGGAGTCTCTGATTGCTGCCATAATCCCTGCGAATGGGTACTCCGTATAAAAGAATGTCAACCCGCGGAAGCGGTTCTAGCCGCACCGGATGCAGCATTGCGGAGTCCTTGCACAGTAGCGCCTCCTCTGTCCATGCATTGTTCGGGCTGTAAGGGGGCCCCGTACATGCCCGAATCCGTGAAAAATCGGAATCGAATTCCGAATTTTCACAAGTTTTAATGTGACACCTTAATTTTTCTCAATATTTCAGCGGGATACCTATGACCCTCTCGTCGAAATCGGGATGATGGTACCTTCCCCTGCCAGCCGTATCGGGCCCGAACTCGATGGCCTTCTTGGGGCAGAGGTTCAGGCAGCACATGCACATGCTGCACAGCTCCTCGTCCCAGACCGGCTTCCTGTGGTAGATCTTGATTATCTGGTTCGGGCAGACGTCCTCGCAGATCCTGCACTCGATGCACCTGTCATTCAGGTGGAAGTGCTCGGTGCGGCGGGATTCGTCGTAATGCGGGTACATCTCCTCGAATCCCTCGCAGGAGAGCGTACGCCTATCCCCGGTCTCCCCGGTCTTTATACCTTCTATGATCTCCTTCAGGCGGGCATCCGCGGCTTCCAGGATGGGTTTCGCCTCCTCCCTGGAGGGCACATCCTCGTAGAATACGGCGTTCTCGGGCATCAGGAGGTCGTAGCATACCGACAGTTCCAACCTGTCCCCCAGGCAGTCCTTCAGGTGGTCGTATACGCCCCCGGATTCGCCTGCGCAGGTGGCGATTGCGAAGACCCTGCCCGGATTCCTGACCTTAAGGTTCTGGGCGAAGGTCCTGACCATGTCGGGGAGCCCGAAGAAGTACACCGGGAACACGAATCCCACGTCCTCCCCCTTGGCATCGTAAAGGAACCTGCCGTAGCGGACGGCGGCGGCGATGTCGATCTTGGGGATGCCCAGCTCCTCCGAGGCGATGCGGGCCGCGTGGTACGAGTTCCCCGTGCCCGAGAATGCGAATATCATGGATGGTACTCGGGTCATCGGGTATTAAAGATTCCCACCCAATGATTATATCCACCTATCAGGATTTAGCGCGCATGGATTCGTACCTCAGGTCGTATCTGCTACTCGCAATACTAGTACCTGGGGTGCTGGCATTCCTCGTGGCCCAGTTCGATGAATCCCCGTTCTTCGAATTCCAGCCCCTGGAGATAGTCTGGTACCTCCTCCTGGTGCCTCTGTATCTGCTGCTGTACATCTTCCTCTTCGGGGAGGGCTACGGGCTCCTGGCGAAGAACCCGGACAAGGCCGAGATACCCAAGCTCCGCTACATCATGTCCAGGATCGGGCTGTTCGGGATGGCCGTGGACATCATCCTCCTTTACGCCGTGTCCCTGAAGATCATCGATTTCGAGTATTACAAGAACATGTTCTATCTGATACCATTCACGATGATCATCCTGCTTTTCGGCGCCCTCCGCATGGGCAAGGCCACGATAAGGGACCATCTCCAATCCACCCGCCTGGCCGCGGTCATCTTCGTGTCGATGATAGCCATCATCCCCTCGGCCTGTGTCCAGTACCACGAGGACGACATCGACATCAAAATAACCGATGAGCAGTACGCGCTGGTGGTGGATGCCCCGATGGTTGAATGGATAGTATTCTACTACGCCATAGACGGTGTTGAGCTCCGGAGCAACGTGGAATTCAGGCACAGCACATTCGGGTACGAGAACGATAACATACGGTCGGGCACCTGGAGCGTGGATTTAGATCCGTATGTCACGGTATGCAAGGTCGCCACGTACAAGGACGTGGAGCTGTACATCACCCTGGTCTGCGGGGGCGAGATCTACATCCTCAACATGTCGACAGAGGATGACACCAGGTCGCTTTACGACACCATAGTGAGCAAGCTCACCGGGTACGGCATCGCCCGATACCGTTTTCTACCCAGCGCGGCGATTACCTCCACATGGCGATACTCAACCAGGAGATCAGGGACAAGATGAAGGCGCAGGGCAAATTCGCCTTCGCCACGGCCTCGGCCGACGGGACGCCCAACGTGGTCCCCGTGGGGATGCTCTTCGTTGGTGATGACGATAGCATCTGGCTGGTGGACAACTACCTGAACAAGACTCTGGCCAACCTGAAGGAGAACCCGAAGGCGGCGTTCTACGTATGGTACCCAGACTGCGGGGAATCCTATCAGATCAAGGGGAGGGTGACCATAGTGTCCTCCGGTCCTGATTACGAGAAGGCCAAAGCCTTCGCACATTCTATAAAAGAAACGTTCCCGGCCAAGAACCTCATCAAGATGTCGGCGGACGAGATCTACTACGTAACGCCGGGCGACCACGCCGGCAAGAAAGTGGAATGAGTTTACCGGGGGCAAAGCCCCCGTTTTTACTTTCAATCGTCCTCGTCTTCCGGCCCCTTCAGGAGCTGGGGTGCGAGGCCCATGAGGGCGGTGAACGGCACCAGCAGCATGCACCACCAGGTGCCGCACATTATCGAGAGGGCGACTCCGAGGAAAACCCCGACGATGGCCCCGAGGATCATGCCCTGCTTGGCCTGGGCGTTCAGCTTCACTGTACCTGCCTCCCGGTGGCTTCCTCCGCGGCGGAGACCATCTTGTCCACGATCTCCCTGGAACCGCCCACGTAATTGGCGGCGTCCATGGTGTGCTCGATCTCCTCCTTGGTCAGGATCCCCTTCAGGTCGTCCCTCTGGAGCAGCACGTCCCTGAGGTGCATGTTCTTCTCCACGGCGACCATGGATGCGGAGCGGATGATCTCGTGCGCATCCTGCCTGCCGATGCCCTTCTCGGTGAGCTTCATCATCAGGGGCTCGGCCATGACCAGGCCCTGGGAGGACTCGATGTTCTCCAGCATCTTCTCCCTGTGGACCTCCAGGCCCTCGAAGATCCAGTTCATCTTCTTCAGGATCTCGTCGGTCAGGATGAAGACGTGGGGGAGGGTGAACCTCTCGGTGGATGAGTTGGAGAGGTCCCTCTCGTGCCAGAGGACCTGGCTCTCGAAGGTGGGGGTGACGAAGGCCCTGATGACCCTGGCCAGCCCGCAGGCGTTCTCGGAGTTCATGGGGTTCCTCTTCTGGGCCATGGTCGAGCTTCCGACCTGCTTAGCGGCGTCGAAGTACTCCGAGGCCTCGCCGATCTCGGACCTCTGGAGGTTCCTGACCTCGGTCCCGTACCTCTCGATGGAGGTGGCGATGTTCGCCATCAGGCAGATGACCTCTGTGTACCTGTCGCGGCCGACCACCTGGG
>CAMMYR010000066.1 GCA_946528255.1 uncultured Methanomicrobiales archaeon
GCGACAGTCAAGAAGCCCGTAGCCAAGATGATCGACGGCGCCATGGTCTACGATGTCACCATCCAGGCCGGATCCTCCGTGATAACGACCTTCAGCGGCGAGCTGACCCTGTCCCTGCCCTACGAGCCCGCGGCGGGCCAGAGCACCTCCAAGCTGGCGATCTACCACCTGAGCGCCAGGGGAGAGGCCACCCTGGTGGGCGGGCACTATGGCAACGGAAGCGTCACCGCCTCCCTGCCCCACCTGTCCATGTACTTCGTGGGAGAGGGCGAGTACGAGCCCGAGCCGACCCCTGTCGATGACGAAGACGACGACATCCTCGACATCATCAGGCACCTCCGCGATGCCCCGGCATCCACCGGCGGAAGGTCCCTGGCCCTGTACGTCGCGGTGGCCGCGGCGGCCGTCGCCGCGGTAGCCGCCATGACTGCGGTCCTGGTATTCAGGAGGAACCGATCCCAACCGCTCCCCCGGCATCCCGCCGGGGGAGCCCAAACCCTTCTCGCACGTCCGCGCCCGCACGCGGATATTATGATATACTGCCGTCCTCATCCTGTTGGCAGAGGCACGACAATGGATTACGGCAGAAGCTTCGTGAGGGCCATCCTGGCCGGAATCGCCATCGGGGTCGGAGGATGCGTGTTCCTCGGCTGCGACGTCAAGTGGGTCGGGGCGGTACTGTTCTCCATAGGCCTGTTCACCGTGTTCACGTTCGGATTGGACCTGTACACCGGGAAGGTCGGCTACGCCGTGGACAACGACCTCAAGTACGTGCCGTATCTCATACTGGTCATCATCGGGAACTTCGTCGGTTGCCTGGCGATAGGGCTGATGATGCCCTCCGACGCCGCCGAGAACCTGGCGCTGGCCAAGCTCGACGACCCGGACTACCTCAGGGTGCTCTTCAAAGGGGTCTTCTGCGGCATGCTGATGTTCATCGCCGCCGACTACTACAAGACCAAGAAGAGCTACCTGGCCACATTCATCTGCGTGCCCGTGTTCATCCTCGCCGGATTCGAGCACTCCATCGCGGATATGTTCTATTTCTGCGCCGGGGGCCAGTTCACCATCGAGGCGCTGCTGTTCATCCTCGTGGTGATCGCCGGCAACGCCATCGGCGGCATGCTGATCCCCGCGGCCAGGAAATACATGTACGAGCCCGAGGAGAAGGCCGCACGATGTCCGCGAAGCTCATATGGAAGTACCTCAGGGAGCGCCCGGCGCTCCTCTCGGCGCTGGTGCTGCTCCAGGTTGTCACGGCCCTGTTGCAGATCGCCCTGCTCTATCTCACGAAGCCGATCATAGACGACGGTGTGAAGCAGAACGATTTCGCGGCGGTCCTGGGGTATGCCCTGGTGATGATCATCCTGGCCGCCGCCATCGGTCTCGTATCATACGGGGTATCATATGCATCGGCCACGCTGGCGGCGGAGGTCGGGAAGGGCGTCAGACGGGACATCTATACCTCCGTCATGTCCATGTCTACTCCGGACGAGCGCACCCGCGACCCATCAGACACCATGGTCAGGATGACATCGGATGTCAACAACATCCAGGAGTACTCCCGTCTGCTGCTATCCGCGGTGCTGTTCGTGCCGGCGATGATGGCCCTGCTCATAGCAGGGGTATACGAGATCAGCAAGGTCGCCTCCGCAGTCATGCTCGGATCCTACGTCGGGGTGATGCTATTCATGGTGTACTCGGGGCGGAGGTTCAGGCCTCTGGTGGAGGACATCCAATCCCGCATGGATACCATCAACGGCATGATCAGGGACACGGCATCCGGCGCCAGGGCCATAAGGGCCTTCGGTCGCAGGGAGCACGAGATATCGAAGTTCGACGCATTCCACGAGGGATTCGTCGTGATAAACACCAAGTTCAACAACAACACGTTCTTCTATCCGATACTGGGCGTGGCCATCGTCAACTTCATCCTGGTATCGGTCTACAACCTCGGGGGGACCAGCGTCGGCGATTTCGAGATGTCGATATCCGAGCTCTCCCTGATAGTGCAGTTGTGGGGATGCCTGATCGGCTGCATGTCCGTGGTTCCGTTCCTCACGGTCCTGTCCCCCAAATACGCGGTCAGCAAGGCCAGGGTGCTGGCCCTCTTCGAGGGCGGCACCTCGTTGCCCGATAACGCATCCGAGGACGATCCATCCGCTCCGTTCCTGGTCATGGACGGAGTGACCTTCAGATCGGAGAACGGGACCGTGCTCGCAGAGGACATATCGCTGACCATCCCACGCGGAGGGGTCACCGTGATCGCCGGCCTGAGCGGACCCCTGAAGAGGCACTTCGTCAGGCGCATGCTCGGGGTCGGATCCGGGCCCGGGAGCATAACCGTCTGCGGGATAGACGCCTACGGGCCGGACGCCGCGGAGATACGCGGCAGGGTCTGCGTCGTATCCGACAGGATAATGATGCTCAGGGCCTCCATCAGGGACAACATCCTCATGTCGGAGGACCTGACCGACGATGAGCTGTCCTCCATATGCTCGGACGCCCTCCTGGACGATGTCCTGGATGCCATCCCCGGCGGATTGGATGCGGACATGGCCTCCTGCGGCATGGAGTTCTCCAACGGGCAGAGGCAGAGGATCGCCATCGCCAGGGGCCTGGCCAGCAGGGCCAGGGTGAAGGTGTTCGACGACTGCTTCCATTCCCTCGACCCGGTGGTCGAAGCAGGTGTCATAGGGAACATCGTCAGGCGCTGCTCCCGGGATACAACGGTGTTCATATCGGACAGCATGAGGGAGGCCTCCATCGCCGACAGGGTCGTCTTCTTCGACGGGGGGTCCATCGCGGCCGTCGGCTCCCATGAGGAGCTCATGGCGTCCTGTCCGCTGTACGCCGAGATGCGCAGGATACAGGGGGGTTCCGCATGAGCCTGCTTGCCGACATCAGGAGGACCTTGGCGCTGCTGAACAAGATGATCGCCGGGGTGCCCGAGGCGCACCGCCTCATCCGTCTGAGCACGGTCCTGCTCATCCTGGGCTCCCTGGCCGCGGTCCTCGCGCCGGTGGTCGGAGGGTTGTTCTTCAATGCCCTGGTCGACCACTGGGAGGGCAAGAGCATCCTCACGGTGGCGACCATAGAGCAGATGACCGGCATAATGGCCCTGCTGATCGTCCTCTGGTACGTATTCACATCGATAGCCGGCAGGCGCATGCTGCTGGTCAGCAGGAAGGCCACCGCCGACGTCAGGAGAAGGATCGAGAGGAAGCTCCACCGCCTCCCCGTATCCTACTTGGATTCGCACCCCGCCGGGGAGCTGTCCTCGCACATCACCAACGACCTGGATTCCTTGGGTCGCTTGCTTACCGGCGATCTGCTCAACTTCGTGTCACAGCAGGCGCTGGTGGTGATGGTCCTGATCGTAATGGCCATACAGTGCCCCCAGATAGCCATCACATACATCCTGCTGGTGCCGCTGGTCTGGTACGCCACATACTACATCGACCGCCGCGCGGCCGGCGATTATGCCGGGCAGCTCACCAAGATGGCGGAGTTGAACGGCTTCCTGGACGATTCCGTGAGGAACCATGCCCTGATCAAGAGCTTCGGCATGGAGAGGAGGCTGATCTCCAGATTCTCCGCTATGAACGAGGATTATTCGGAGGCCTACCGCCGCGGGAAGACGATGTCCGGGCTGGTTCAGCCCATAAGCACGCTGACCATGAACGTGGGGTACATAATCATGGCCGTTCTCGGCTCGTACATGATCATCGAAGGGGAGCTGACGCTGGGCACCTTCGCCACTTTCCTATTCTTCGTGAGGATGATCAACGGCCCGCTCACCAAGGGATCCTACCACATGAACATGATCTCGGAGGAGCTCCACGCCGTGCAGAGGATCAATGCCCTTCTGGAAGAGGAGGAGATCGACGAGTCCGGTTGCACCGGGACGCTGCCCGACGAGGTCGGCGGGTGCCTGGAGTTCAGGGATGTGCATTTCTCCTACGGCGATGGCAGGGAGGCCATCAGGGGGGTGTCATTCGCCATCCCCGCGGGCAAGGTCACCGCCATAGTCGGCCCCACAGGCTCCGGGAAGACCACCATGGCCAATCTGATGATGCGCTTCTATTCCCCATCATCCGGAGAGATCCTCTTCGACGGAAGGGACATCGCCACCATCACCAGGAGATCGCTCAGGGACCACATGGGGATGATAAGCCAGATGCCATGGGTGTTCGATGGCACGGTAGCCGAGAACATAGGGTATTCGAAGGAGGGATGCACCCGCAGCGACATAGTCGAGGCGGCCAGGATATCCGGGTTCGACAAGTATGTGGAGCTCCTGCCGGACGGCTACGAGACCACCGTGGGCGACGACAGGTACCAGCTGTCGCTGGGCGAGAAGAAGCTGCTGGTCCTGTCCCGCTCGATACTATCGGATCCGGACGTGCTGATATTGGACGAGGCCACCGCGGGGGTCGATGTGAGATCGGCGCATATGGTTATGGCGAAGGTCCGCGAGCTGTTCGAAGGCAGGACCCTGGTTGTGATAACCCACAGCCTCTATTCGATAGCCGATGCCGATCAGATAATCTACGTGGAGGACGGGCTGGTTGCGGAGTCCGGGACCCACGAGGAGCTGATGGCGAAGGACGGCGCCTACGCCAGGATGTACAGGAGCCAGTACCGATTCGGATCCTGGAGAACTGCTCGAGGGCCTTGGTGAATTCCTGGATGGTCCTCTCGGCATCGCCGTGCTCTATGCCGTCCCTGACGCAGTGCTGGATGTGACCCTCCATGATGATATGGCCGACCTTCTGCAGCGCGCTCTTCACCGCATTGACCTGGATGATGATATCCTCGCAGGGCACATCCTCGTCGATCATCCTGTCGATGGCCGCCAGCTGACCCTGTATCTTCTTCATGCGGGTGTGAAGATTGTCGGAATCCATGCACTGCTTCATGGTCTGTAGATTAAGCCATCGATTATAAAAACATACCTAGAGGGGGTATAGTATAGAGAGGTTGGATGGATACCGCAACCGAAGATGCCAGAATACCGAAGCAAGGTAAGAGAAGAGAGATGAGTGGTCCCAATGTGATTCGAACACACGACCTTCCGGTTATCAGCCGGACGCTCCATCCAGGCTAAGCTATGGGACCGTTGAATCGAGGATAGATGAATCGGATATAAAGGTTTGTATCGCAAAGCCAGAGGCCCCATGCCCTGTTTTATAAGAGGGGTCGCCGATGCCTGGAGCATGGAAACCCTCTTCTTCGAATCGCGTC
>CAMMYR010000067.1 GCA_946528255.1 uncultured Methanomicrobiales archaeon
AACATCAACAGGTTCTTCAGGAACCGCGGGGCGGATGTCATAGACGATGCCACGATCATGGAAGAGACCCTCAACGGGAAGGACGAGGAAGAGGAGGAAGAGGAATGAGGACGATCAGGGTGCCGCAGGACAGGGTCGGCACGCTCATAGGCAAGAACGGGGAGACCAAGAGGATGCTCCAGGACATCTCCGGCATCAAGCTGGATATCGACACCGAGGAGGGCGAGGTCATCATCCACGACGACGTGGAGCTGGAGGACCCCGTCATGGCCCTCAAGATCCTGGATGTCATCAAGGCCGTCGGAAGGGGTTTCAACCCGGAGAAGGCCACCAGGCTCTTCGACGATGACGAATACCTGGAGATCGTGGACCTCAAGGAGTTCGTCGGGGACCGCGAGGGCCAGGTGCACAGGGTCAGGGGCCGCCTCATCGGGAAGGACGGCAAGACCCGCAGGCTCATCGAGGACCTGACCGGGTGCGACATGATCATCTACGGCAACACGGTGGGGCTCATAGGGAACTCCATCTCCCTGCCGGTGGCCAAGCACGCCGTGGAGCTGATCCTCCAGGGCAGCGAGCACGCGACGGTATACCACTATCTGGAGAGCCAGAGGCCCCGCCTCAGGATCGCCGAGATGGGATTCGACCTCCGAGGTGAATCCATGGAGCAGTGGATTTCCGACAACCTGGAGAACGCCCGGAAGCTGGCCGGCATGGGCATCTGCGACCACTGCCTCGGCCGCATGTTCGGCAAGATAGGCACCGGCATGACCAACGACGAGAGGGGCCGCATCATCAGGGATGCGCTCCGCGAGAACGGGGAGGATCTACCGGCGGAGGAGTTCTGCCCCCTGTGCGAGAACGTATTCGACCTGCTGCAGAGGTTCGCCGAATCAGCCGCGGAGGCCATCAACTCCGTGGAGTCCAACAATTTCCTGATCGGGTCCAAGGTGGAGCCCGAGATAGCCAAGAGGGAGAAGGAGATATGGGAGGAGCTGGGTCTCGAGAACCCCGAATCGCTCAACCGCGAGCTCAACAGGGAGATCGGCAAGGCCGCGCTCCCCCTGATCAACCGCCCAGTGGAATTCAAGAACCCGGAGGTGGTGGCGCTGGTCGACACCCGCTTCGGCGATGTCACGCTGGACATCGCCCCGCTGTTCATAGCCGGGCGCTACACCAAATACAGCAGGGAGATCCCGCAGACCATCTGGCCCTGCAGGATGTGCCACGGCAAGGGCTGCGACTACTGCCACGGCAAGGGGAAGATGTACCAGACCTCCGTCCAGGAGATCATCGGCGACATCGCCCTGGAGATGACCGGCGGCGAGGAGCACTTCTTCCACGGCATGGGGCGCGAGGACATCGACGCCCGCATGCTCGGAGACGGGAGGCCCTTCGTGCTGGAGATCAGCAGACCCAGGAAGCGCTTCATCGACCTCGAGGAGCTGGAGCGCAGGTCCAGCGAGGGGGAGCTCGCAGGCTACAACAGCCTGCATTTCGCCAAGCGCGAGGCCGTCGAGAGGTACAAGGGCGCCGCGTCCGATAAGGTATATCGCGTGCACGTATTGGTAGATGGCAAAGTTAATAAAGAGGCAGTAGTTAGGGCGTCAATATCGTTCAAGGACGCCGACATCAGCCAGAGGACTCCACGCAGGGTCGAGCACAGACGTGCAGACCTCGTGCGGCACAGGAGGATCCACTGGATAAAGGCGGATTCCATCAACGAGGACTCGTTCGATCTCGAACTCGAGACCGACTCGGGGACCTACGTGAAGGAATTCGTGTCGGGAGACGAGGGCAGGACCGAACCGAGCTTCTCACAGGCTCTGGGGGTCCAGTGCCGCGTCGAAACGCTCGACGTGTTGGCGATCGACTATCACGAACCACGAGGGATAATCCATGCAGAGATCCAGAGGAACCAGGACGAAGACCCGCAACGTCCTTAAGAAGAAGGCGAGGGCACGCGGCCTGTCGCCCATCACCAAAGGCCTCCAGACTTTCGAGGCCGGAGAGAAGGTCAACATCATAATCGACCCCAGCATCCACAAGGGAATGCCTTTCTCCAGATTCCACGGCAAGACCGGAGTCGTCATCGGAGAGAGGGGAAGCGCCTACGAGGTCAGCGTCAAGGACGGCAACAAGACCAAGATGGTCGTCGCCCGCCCCGAGCACCTCGTCAGGAACATCGATAACTGAGGATGGTGAGCGGATTGTCTGAGCGCTATGTTCCACTCGCAGAAGTGAGGGACCTGCTGGCCGCGGCCGCCGAGGAGAGAGAGCTCCTCGCGTCGCAGAACGCCGCACTCACCCATGCCCAGGCCGTCTGCACCATCTCGCTGGACGACGCCCAGAAGCTCATCGAAGAGGTGAGCAAGCTGGACGACGTCACCGACGCCATCGCAGTCAAGATCGCGGACCTCCTCCCCCAGTACCCGGAGGACGTCCGCGCCATCTTCCAGAAAGAGAGGATTAACCTCGAGAAGGACCAGATCGACCAGATCATCTCGATAGTCGAGAAGTACATCTGAGGAGGCCCTCCCCATGGAAGAGTACGCTTAC
This sequence comes from uncultured Methanomicrobiales archaeon, assembly GCA_946528255.1. The sequence goes on from CAMMYR010000067.1 coordinate 2,560, forward strand.
ATTCTAGATAATCTGCCCCAGGGCATCCAGGGCGGGGGATTCTCCAAGAAGGAGCCCCTGTGCTACGCCATCGGCGACGAGGAGTTCAAGCTCTTCGAGCTGGTCCCCAAGGCCGGCGCCATCGTCGAGATCGGCACCAGGACCTACATCGGCAAGGACGAGGCCATCAAGCGCGATGTGATCGACCACGTCAAGAGGCGCATCGAGTTCGACGACCTGACCAACAACGCCGTCTCCGAGCTGGATTACGCTCTCACCGAGATAGTCATGTCCAAGCAGGAGAAGTTCATCGTCTTCTTCAACGAGGCCCAGCCCATCAGCATGCGCAAGCACCTGCTGGAGGAGCTGCCCGGATTGGGCAAGAAGTACATGCAGGCCATCCTGGACGAGAGGAAGAAGGAGCCCTTCAAGGACTTCGCCGACCTCGCCGCCAGGACCGGCATCAAGAACCCCGAGAAGCTGATCGTCGCGCGCATCCGCCTGGAGCTCTCCGACAAGGAGAGGAAGCGCTACCTCTTCGTGAAATGGCTGGAACGGGGCAACTGATCGCCGAGACCGGGATCATCCCGAAGAAGTCGAAGGGCCAGAACTTCCTGACCGACGGCAGGGTGGCCGACAGGCACATCGGATACGCTGGCATAAAGGATACAGACAGGGTCCTGGAAGTGGGCCCCGGGCTGGGGATACTCACGGAGAGGATCCTGCAGGCCTCGGAGCACCTGACCTGCATCGAGCTCGATGACATCCTTGCAGATTACATCTCGAAGACCTACGGCGACCGCGTGGAGCTCATACACGGCGATGCCGTGAAGGTCCCGTTCCCGGAATTCGACGTGTTCGTGAGCAACCTCCCGTACAGCGTCTCCACGCCGATCATATTCAAGCTGCTGGGATGCAGCTTCAGGACGGCGGTGGTCATGGTGCAGAAGGAGTTCGCCGACCGCATGGTGGCGGACGTCGGGAGCCCCGATTACTCCCGCCTCACGGTGGGGCTGTTCTACAGGGCGGATTGCGAGATAATGGAGACAGTGCCAGCATCAAGATTCAATCCGAAGCCCAAGGTGGATTCGGCACTGGTCAGGATAACCCCCCGGAAGGCCCCGTTCGATGTGATCGACGAGGACCTGTTCTTCAAGGTCACCAAGGTCGCGTTCGACCACCGCAGGAAGAAGATCGGGACGTCCCTGAAAGCCGCCGGCCTTGTGAAGCCGGGGATGGACGTGCCGTTCCTGGACGAGAGGATAGAGCACCTGCGCCCGGCGGAGATCGGGGAGATCGCGGATGCGATAGCCAGGGCGAGGCGAGTCCACGTGTTTCCTTACTTATAATTAAGTTAATATATCTAGGCGGTGGTCTGCATCGAAAAGAGCGCGGGCCGTCATCGCGATGATTATCGGTACCGCGACAAGTGAAGATGATCCGATGTCAGGCGAGAGATGTCTGAAGTACAAGGCGCGGAACCGCCCGCTGATGATGCTGGCATTACTGGCCACGATTGCGGCTGCCCTGGCCGGCATCCAGATGAGCGATTCTGATGTGGATGCGGTCACGTATACGATCACGTATAACGGGAACGGGAACACGGGCGGGACTGCTCCCGTGGACTCCACCGCTTATGAATCCGGCGCCGAGGCCACGGTGTTAGGTGCAGGGAGCTTAGTAAAAACGAACAATAATTTCAGCCTCTGGAACACAAGTAGCGATGGAAGCGGAGTATTCTACTGGCCCGGAGATAAGCTTGTTGTCGAAGGAAACGTTATGCTGTACGCCATGTGGAACTGTTGCGGATACGGCCTCACCTATGAAAAGACGTCAGCTTCGGTCTATAATATCTTCAAAGGAACCGGTTCTGGCGAAATGTTCGATTATACAGCGCCAGGTGGGTCGCGTCCCTCGCCTTTTCATGATATCTATTCCCAGCTTAACCTGCCGGATGGCCTCACCAAAATTGGCGATTATGCATTCTATCGCGGGTCGAATCACCAAGGAACCTTGACCATACCTGCGAGTGTGAAAACAATCGGAAACTACGCGTTTCACGGATGTGAAATAACATCCTTAACTTTCGCCGGAGGAAGCGTTCTGGAGAGTATAGGCAATCGTGCATTTAGTGGATGCGAGGAAATCGTTGGAAATTTGACGATTCCCGCCACTGTCAAAACGATTGGAGAATACGCATTCTATAGGTTAGTGAACGCAACCGGATTACAATTTGAATCAGGTAGCGTTCTAAAAACCATTGGAGGTAGTGCTTTCTCCACTATAGGAAACTTATCAACCACATTCAATGGAACCATCACCATTCCGAGTAGCGTTGAGACAATTGGGGATAGCGCATTCTCTGTGATAACTAAAATGACCACATTGGATTTAAGCGGGGCAACATCCCTTGTATCGATAGGTTCTACCGCCTTTCAAGGCTGCGATGCTCTGACTGGAACCGTCATCATACCCGCATCAGTCCAAACGATAGGGAACGGCGCTTTCAGATCGTCTACTCTCACAGGTTTATCCTTTGCTGATGGTGGCACGGAGCCCCTAACAATCAACAAATGGGCGTTCCATCTGGATTATCCTCGCACTATATGCCCAATAACAGGTACACTTACAATCCCCTCCAGGACAGCGTCCATCGGGTTCGAAGCTTTCAGAGGGTGTCCGATCAACTC
>CAMMYR010000068.1 GCA_946528255.1 uncultured Methanomicrobiales archaeon
GTCACCGAGACGTACAAGAAGGACGTCGACGGGATGGAGGTGTCCGTGAAGATGGTCTCCAACAGCGGGAACAAACGCACCGTCACGGCCACCGCCGAGGTAGGCGATATGACCATCGAGGCTACTTCCGTCATGGAATCCGGCGTAACCGTGGAGGGAGGCAACGTATCCATGAGGGTGTCCACAGATTCCAAGCTGTCCCAGGAGGCCATCGCCGATGCCATGGTCGCGGCCGGAAGGGCCGCCGCCGTCATCGGCGTCGCGGGTGATTCCATCGACCTGAACATCGATGCCACCACCGGCGGATCCATGGGTGCCAGCACATCCATCCATATGGATGGGAGGATCGCGGGCATAACCCTGATCACCGATCTGGGCGCCATATCCTTCGACGCCTCCAGCGTCAGCCACATGCGCGGAATGGGAAGCGAGCTCGGGATATCGATCTCCGAGGCATCCTTGAGGGGAAAGCTGTCCAAGGCCGCCGGCGACCGCGATGTCTTCGACATCAAGGCGACGATAGGCTCCACCCCGGTCACAACCTTCGACGGAACCGTCGTCCTCACCCTGCAGTACGAGCCCGGCAAGCGCGATAAGATCGCTGATCTGGCTATCTACCATATGAGCGATGACGGCAAGATGACCAAGGTCGGCGGTTACTATGCCGACGGCGCGGTCTCCGCCCCGCTGAGCCACCTCTCCTACTACCTCGTGTCCGATGGGACGTTCGGGAAGGACGTCGTGGTCGTCGAAGATGACGACGATGACATCCTGGACATCCTCAACCGCAGGAGCAACGCCCCGGCATCCTCCTCATCCAACCTCACGTTGATGGTCGCGGTGGCCGCGGCCGCCGTGTGCGTGGGAGTGCTGGCAGTCGCGATGTTCCTGAGAAGGGACTGAGGAAAACCATTTCAGGCGGGCTCCGGCCCGCCTTCACCCGTTATAATGACAACCATTATGTATCTACATCTTTGTACTATTTATACTGAGATGTAGGTGAGCAAGGATGATCCACGGCTATCATGAGGATTACGTCGATTTCGTGATGCGCAACTTCGGCAAGATGTTCGATATCGCGCTCCGCCAGATGGAGATGGATCCGGATGGGTTCCAGGATAGGCTCGTGAAATCACGCGCGGCGGATGCGATATACAAGGGGGAGCACAGGTACTTCGTGGGTATGTCCGGCACGGAGCTTCTGCAATCGATAATGGATGACTATGGTATCCGCGATACGGACCCCCTCTATCCGTCCGGGAAGGAGTATTGGGCCGGCTATGTGGCGGCGTACGCCCAATGGTATTGGTTCCGCAGCTTCGGGGAGCTGTTCGCAAAGGTACCTATAAGGGAGTTCCTGCGCCTCTACAACCCGTATCACGAGGCCGATATCTCGAAGGTCAACGAACTCATCGGGAAGCGCTTGATCCCGGAGAGCATCATCAAGGCCAAAAGGAAGGAACTTGGAATGACCCAGAAGAAGCTGGCGGCGATAACCGGCATCAGCCTGGCGACCATCCGCGCCTATGAGCAGGGCGCGCTCGATCCCTGCAAGGCCCAGGCGGAGAGCATATACGTCCTGTCCGAGACCCTCGGCTGCTCCATGGAGGAGCTGCTCAGAGGGTGAAGGGTAAAGGAAGGGGTTTCCAGGAGGCGGGATCGCCTCTGGCCGGTGACGTAGATGACGTGCCAGCCGAACTGGGTCTGCACGACGGTCATGTCGCCGGGGTTCATGGAGAAAGCGGCATCCTCGAAGGGCTTGACCATCTGCCCGCGGCCGAACCAGTCCAGGTCCCCGCCCTTGTACTTGGAGGGGCACTTGGACCTCTGCATGGCCATCTGCGCGAAGTTGGCGCCGGCGTTGATCTGGTTGTAGATGTCGTATGCTTCCTGCTGGGAATCCACCAGGATGTGGGAGCAGCGTACCTGTCTTACCATGGCGGTGCGATTGCGGAATCAGATAAAAAGCTGTTTCAGTCTGATGCTGTTCAGTGGCTTTTTCTTCTGCCCGATTTCATCGTTTTTCCTGCTCGGGAGGAGACCAGGGCTCCGCGGATTGCAACCTGGCATTCAGCGCGTCCACGTCGATATAGTCCTCGTCCTCTATCGGGGTGAAGTCGTCATACGCATTGCTCACTGCATCGAGCAGTTCCTGATCGTATTCGCAACCCTCATTTTTATCAACTGCGAGGGAGAACTCCATGGCATCAAAGAAGTCGCTGACTTCATCTAGATCGGATTCCGAAAGCGGGATCGACAGTCCGAGTTCGGGAAGGTATTTTTTAAGCAACCTTACCGAAGCTTCTCTGGGAATAAACTCCATGATATCACCTTCTCTTCGTTGTCGCTTTGGATGTTTTGTCTGCTTTTTTGTACAGAGCCTGATAGTCAACCAGCATCAGACTGTTAATAACATAAAGAGGGTGGTACGGCCCCATGGCGGGGCCGTACCGATGGGAGCTCACGCCTCGGCGTAGAACTTCTCCATCTCCTCGCTTATGGTTTCGATGTCGTACATACCGGAGTAGTCGACGGTTCCGTCGGGGTTCACGATGACGAGGGTCGCATCGGGGATGGCCCCCATCTCCACGGTGTTCTCGTTGTAGTCCTCGTCCTCGTAGCCGATGATCGACTTCGAGGATCCGGAGATCGATCCGGTCATACCGTCGGCGGTGGCGAAGATCTGCATGTTGCAGGAGCCTCCGCCGGAGCGCTCTCCCAGGATCATGATCCCGTTGTACTGGGCCGTGACGGGCAGCAGGTTACCGGACGAGAATGATGCGCAGCTGGTGAGTATGGCGTAGTCGAAACGGTACGGGGCCACGTAATCATCATCGTCGAACTTTCCGTCGAGGTTGATGTCCCCGCGCATCTCGTACTTGCCGACTTCGCGGCTCACCGTGTCAATGGTTTCGTGTATGTGGTTCTGCGTTGTCAAGAGGGTGTTCATGAAGACGACGTCCCTCACATACCCGCCGCCGTTGGTGGTGAGATCGAGTACGAATTTCTCGATATTCGGGTTGGAATTGGCTTTATCCAGGGCCCTGTACAGATCACCGATGCAGTCATCCGGAAGGTCGTCCCTGTCCCCGTTCATGTAATCGGTCCAGGCTTCCGCATCATCGTTGAATGAGTCGAAGACGAATACGGCGGTATCCCCTTTCTCGTAGTAGTAGGTGTCATCGCCGATCTTCTCCATATCGCTCCATGCGTCGGTTCTGAGTTGTCTGAGAATCTCCGTCGTATCGCTGCGGGCGGGGTGGCTAGGCACGTCCACCGCGCCGAGGTACGCTTTGTAATCCTCGACGAATTTTGCCATATCCGCATAGTAGGTGAGCTGATTTATGGAGATGATCCAGAGATACGTCACTGTGTGCCCACCGTCGTAGACGAAGTTGGAAAATAGATTCAGCCCGGCGAGGTATTTTGCCCATTCCGGGGATTTCAGGTATTCCTTTATCGTGCGGGTGTTGTCGCCGTACATGTCGAGGGCCTTGTCGAGACCGTACTTGGCCTGGAGTTCGGAGATCTCCCCGAGGCCCGGTTTGCCGTAGAAGGTGTCGAAAAGGAGGCAGAGCTCGTTGTACGTGTATTCGATGAGGTCGGCGGACCTCGTGGTACTGACGAGGGCGGTGTGCATGCGCTGGGTGAACTGCGGGTCCTTGGCGAAGAACTGGATATCATCGTCCATAACGGCAGTCTGATCTATGAAGAACACGGCGTCGCCCATGGTGAAGGCGTAGTAGTTGGCGCCGTTGATGAACAGGTCGGCCGCGGTCTGGAAGGGGACCCAGATGTTCTTGGAGTCCTTGTCCGTGTGGATCTTGATGCCGTATTCGGTCAGATCGATGGTCGCGGTCTTGGCCTCCTCGAGGTACACGCCGCTGACGGACTGGATGAGGGGGAAGTTCACACCCTTCTCATGGTTGTTCACATCCGAGATGTACGAGAACTTGGTGTAATCGCCGGCGGTTATGGTGCCCTTATTCACATCCAGGGTGGCGTCCATAGCGCCCTTCTTGTGGTTGTTGAGAGTGAAGATCCCGTCGCCCTCGTGGTATGCCGTCAGGTTCTCGCCCTGCAGCTTCTTGTAGTATTCCTTGAGGCTGATGAACGGGACGTTCGGGGTCTCCTCGTAATAGCGGAAGGTCACTGTGCTTTTGTCTTCCTTGTCGGTCGTGTACATGAATGCGGTGACCTCGACCTCCTTGTATTTCGCATCGTCCTCGGGCCATTCGGCTTCGTTGTCGGCGAGGAGGATGACCCCCACTCCGGCTCCGGCCACGGCCACGATCGCGATGATGGCCAGTAATTTGGTGTTCATGGTGCCCACACTGAAGACCATGGATGGGTTTCTCGATTAATACGGTTTGGTTCGTACCAATCTGGCGCTGATGGCCCCGCAAACCGCGCCCAAAGCGGTGCAGGTCTCCAATGAGAAACCGCCGGGCGTTATGTCGATGTTGTACTTCGGGATGGAGGCGGTCTTCTTCGGCACTCCGTGCGGACCGATCCCGAACACCAGGAGAACGCTCTGCCCCTTCTCCACCATCCCGATCAGATCGTCCAGGGATATCTGCTTGGAGGGATCGGGTTTGCTAGTGGTCAGAACAGGCTCTCCGAGCTGGGGCGGGAAACCCTTGTCGGGGTACGGGAACTTCATGAACCTTCCTTTCTCGGCGAGCTCCATGAAGTATCCCCCGTGGGCGCCGATGCTGGTGGTGCCGGCGATCCACTCCGCGACCTCCACCGGCGTCTTGGTGTCCTCCGGGATGGGGAATCCGAAAAGTGCCAGATTCATCCCGAATGCCATCGCCAGGTCGCCTGCGCGGGCTATGGTCCTGCGGTGGGGCTCCCTGAAGTTCTGGTCGTAGGAGTTGTACAACCCGATGGTTATCCTGCCGCGTCCCATCGCTGCATCCTCCTCGCCACGATGGCATAGCTGTCGCCGTCCATGAAGATCTCGTAACCCGGGTACTCCTCCTTGAGGCGCTCGATCTCGGCCATGACCTGGGACATGGTGAGCTCGCAGGTGCGCATATCGATGAGGATCTTATCGGGTTCCATGGAGGACCTCGCAGTTGTATGGGATAGAAGGGTATGGTGCCGTGAGCCGGGCTCGAACCAGCGACTTCAAGATCTTCAGTCTTGCA
>CAMMYR010000069.1 GCA_946528255.1 uncultured Methanomicrobiales archaeon
GCGATTCCTTGGCAGCTTACCATGCACCAAACGCAGCATCGAACGTCATTATACCATATCATTCTCAGAATTCCAATCAATAGTTCTATTATCCATCGTCGCTTTCACGCATCCATGGTCATAGTGGTCTATTGTTCCCACACCGGATCGACTAAGCAGTATGCGGAAGCCTTGGCCCAGCGCGGCGGCCTCGAATGCATCTCCATACGCGATCTGAAGGACCGCGATGACGACATCATATTCTTCGGATGGCTCAGAGGGCCCCGCATCGTCGGGCTCAACGGTTTGGACAGATCCAGGATCAAAGCCATCGCCGCCGTCGGACTCGATGACAGATTCGATAAGGCCAAGGTCGTATCGAAGAACAAGATCAAGGGCCATGTGTACTATCTCCGCGGATGGTTCCAGCCAAAGAAGTTAAACCCATTCGAGAGGCTTTTCATCTACTTCATCGCGGCCATCATGAAGCTCAAGGGCCTGAATCAATTCAACCAGCCGATCTTCGATGCGATGATGGAGGGCGGGAGCTTTTACGATGAATCCTCGCTTGATGCCATGGCCAAGTTCCTGAAGCTCCGATGCGGAAAAGGGTGGTAGTCCCGTCCGGGTTCGAACCGGAGTCGCCGGCTCCAAAGGCCAGCATGATTGACCACTACACTACGGGACTATGGTTCCAGCCAAGCCGTTCGTTTATAATTCATTTTTGGGAGAGCTCGCCCATCAGGTAGGTGGGTCTGCTCTCGGTGACCCTCACGGTAACGAAATCCCCGAGGCGGATATCCTCCCTAACGACGACGGGGCGGTAGTTACCGGTGCGGACGATCATCCCGTCCTTGCCGTGCTCGGTGCAAAGAGCCAGATACTCCTTGCCGATCATCGCCGAATTGACATCCATCTCGGTCTCGTTCTTGAGATCCGTCATGGCCTTGGAGCGCTCGTTGGCGATCCTCCCGTGGACCTGGGGCATGTCCCAGGCGGCGGTCCCCGGCCTGGGGGAGAAGCGGGTTATGTTGATGGTATTCGCGCGCAGCCTGCGTATCAGGTCCATGGACGCCTCATGGTCCTCATCGGTCTCGCCTGGGAATCCGCAGATCAGATCCGTGGCTATGCTGACATCCGGGGAAGCGGACCTTATGTCGTCCACCAGCTCCATGAATTGCTCCGCCGTGTACTTGCGGCGCATCGCCGCCAGCACGGCATCGCTGCCGCTCTGCACCGGTATGTGCAGGAACCTGTACATGCGCTCGTCGTCGAAGGTCTCCACGAGCCCCTCCCAGCACTTGCTGAGGGAATCGGGGTTCATCATGCCTATGCGGATCCTGTACTCCCCATCGGTCAACAGGGCGCGGGATATCAGCTCTGGCAGTCCGGAACCGATATCCATGCCGTAGCTCGCGGTGTCCTGGGCGGTCAGCAGTATCTCCTTCGCACCGGAGGACACGAAAGAGCGGAAAGTATCGAGGAGGCCATTCTGAGGATAGCTCACGAGCTCCCCTCTGGCTATCTTGGTTATGCAATAGGAGCACCTGCCCCTGCAGCCCTGCGCTATGGGCAGTATGGAGGTGATATCGGCCATCACGGGCAGGGGCGGTCCGGCGATGCCGTACCTCTCCCCGACGAGGCGGGCGAACATGTGGTAATCCGAAGGAACGACCATGAGGGAACCCGGCAGGCGGATGTCTATCCTCTGGGGCTGGGCCTTGGCCATGCATCCGGTGACGATGACCTCCTTCCCGGCCTTCTTCAGCTCGGATATCCTGGAGAGCATCCTCTTCTCGGTGCTCTCGACCACGGTGCAGGTGTTCAGAATGACTATGTCCGCCTCCTCGGCGGAAGGTGCCTCGGCATAACCGAGGGATGCCATGTCGGCGGAGAGCCTGCGGCCCTCCCCGAAATTCATGGTGCATCCGTACGATTCGACGAAGTATCTCATCGGCGGGTAGTCGCCTCGGTAGTGGGGACTGCGAAGGCGGTCTTGGCGGAGATCTTGGTGATCTTCGCGTGGATCTTGGTGCCCTTGACGGTTCCGGGGACGACGACGAGGTAGTCGTAGAACTTCCCGATGCCGTCTCCCTTCTTGCCGACGTCGGTGATAGCCAGCTCGACGATGTCGCCCTCGCGGAGGGTGTTAGCGGTGTCGGCCCTGACGGACTTCCTGACGGTGATGGGCCTGCGTGCACCGCATGCCTCGCATTCCAGCATGAGGGTGCGGCCGTCCTTCGTCATCTTGGTGTCGGGGAGCCCGCACTCGGAGCAGATGACGTAGGTCTCGGTGTACATCTGGATCTTGTCATCGATCTGCTGGGGGTTGATCTTCGCTTTGAAAACCGCCCTGCGGCCCTCCACGTTACCGGGGGTACCGAGCTCCTTGAGCAGGAACTGCAGCAGGTGCTGGGGATCCCTCCTCAGCTTGTCGGTGACGTCGATGAAGTTCCTGAAAACGGTGATCTTGCCCTCCTGGAGGATGTCCAGCTCGGGGATCTCGAACCTCTCGTGGTTCTCGGTTACCTCGGGGCATGCGATCTTCGCTCTCTTGAGGAGAGCCATGTAGTCTTCGTCACCGGCCATTGTATGCACCTAGTGACTCGTCAAAAAGACCCCGTTTATATAGATTGCTGATGCGCGCGTGCGCGCTCCCAGTTACATTTAAGAAAAAGAGAGCATACGGGTGAGCGGTGTATTATCGATGGAGGACCGCAAGGACATTTCGGACATGAGCTTCGAGGAATTCTTCGCCGAGCAGAAGGTGAAGAAAGAGAAGGCGTCCGAGCGCGCCGAGGCGGCCAAGGCCAGGAAGGAAGCCGCCATGGGCGATCACCAGCCCGGCTTCCAGGGATCCGGCCCCAAGCTGAATTTCACCAACTGGAGGGTCATGGTCTACATCCCCCGCTACACCGCCGGCGAGAACAGCAGGTTCGATGTCGCCGTGGAGGTCGGGGAGGACGTGGTGCCCCTGGGAAGGCTCAACTCCATCAAGCAGAGGTCCTCGAGGGTCTCCCGCCCGGACACCCTGGACATCACCGGCGCCGGCGTCAAGCCGTTCTCCGGATTCACGATCACCATCGACGGGAACGCGGTCTTCGAGCTGAAGCCCTGCGACATCCTGTTCTTCAACAACATGGGCAGCCAGATGAGGAAGCCCTTCGGCGATGTGTACGCCGTGCGCGAGCCCGGTGTCCGCCTGAAGCTCTCCAGGGCCGAGCCAGTGGAGGAGTTCGAGAAGAACGGCCTCCTGATCACGCACCTCACCGTACAGGCCACCGGAGGCATATGGGTGGACGATTCCGAATACGTCCCCGAGCCCGAGGCCGAGGAGGCGGAGGAGGTCCATGAGGAAGCCCCCGAGGAGCCCAAGAAGAAGGAGGCCCCCAAGAAGAAGCCCGCCAAGAAATGCAAGGGCTCCATCGAGCTCCCCGCAGGCATCCCCGATGCGGACATAGTGTTCGGAAAAGAGGTGCTGGCACTCTACGATTCCATGCCCGTGGTGGGCGCTTCCGCCGAGGGCTGCGAGCTCTCGGAATGCGAGATATCCGTGGACCGCGCGGGCGTGAAGATCGCCGGGCCCAAGGAGGCCTCTGCGCAGGCCCAGTTCAAGTCCAAGGACCTGTGGGGTCCGCTGGACATCGTGCTCTCCAAGGGCGACAAGGCCCTGGACACCAAGAGGGTGTTCGTCATCCCCGGCTTCTCCTGCAAGCACGCCGGGAAGGGGGACATCGCCGAGGACACGTCCATATCCTACAGCGTATTCGGCCAGAAGGGCCAGTGCGATGCCTGCGACGGGGACGCGGCCTTCGAGAACGAGGGCGTTGAATTCTCCGTAAGATGGGCTGTCCCGGCAGTCTCCTACGACATCGGCTCCGGGCCCGTCAGGATAACCACCGGCACCGGCTCCATCACCGCCTCCGACATCAAGGGCGGGAAGATGAGGATCATCGCCAAGGGCGCCAGGAAGAAATCCGTGTTCTTCGGCGGCGAGACCGGCAAGAAGCAGGAGCTGGCCTCCAACTGGGACGGAGAGGAGGCCGAGATCGATATGTCCGGCGTGATCGACGAGATCTACTCCAACCCCTCCGCGAAGTACTACCTCTTCATCACGGTCAACTCGTTCCCCAACAGGAAGTTCCTGGCTATCGGGAACCCCGAGAGGATAACGGCCTCCTTCGCCGATGGGAAGATCGTCGTCGAGGCCGATGCGAGCATCGGCGACTGCGTCTGCAGGCTGTACAAGATCGACAGGTCCCAGGAGGACGTCCCGGTTTCCGCCGGAAGGACCGAGGTGCCCATAGGATCCGATGTCATCGAGGCCGAGGTCGTCGAGACCAAGGACGGCAAGGCGCGCATCACGCTGCCCGTGGCGGTCCGCTCCCTCCCGTTCGTCCTCGAGGACGATTCCGGTAGCGTCTGGCTCTATGTGTCCAAATCCAAGCGCATACCCCTCCCCGACAACCTCTTCATCGACGGCAAGCCGGACGAGAAGCTGATCAAGGCGTGGTACGAGCGCATCGTCCGCATGAACCCCGAACTCAAGAGCATGCCCCTTGTTTCCGTGGTGAATGCGTTCAAGGCTTTTTCGCAGCGAACCGACCCTCCATCGGTTCCGTGCAATATGTTAAATACCACCTTGGGCTAGCCACCCAAACATTAATGGTTCCTATTAAAGGAATCACGTTCACGTTCGCAACGAAAAAACGAAACAAACGAGGTGAAAAATTGGGAAATGGTCTTTACACCGCAAGGAAAATGAAAGACGACCGCCAGAAATTCCGCTGGCTCGACCGCGGATACAAGAAGAGGGTCCTCAAGCTGAGGGAGAAGTCCGACCCCCTCGAGGGATCGGCCCAGGCCCGCGGCATCGTCCTGGAGAAGGTCGGAATCGAGGCTAAGCAGCCCAACTCCGCGATCAGGAAGTGCGTCAAGGTCCAGCTGATCAAGAACGGCCGCCAGGTCACCGCATTCGCCGTCGGAGACGGTGCGATCAACTTCATCGACGAGCACGACGAGGTCATGGTCGAGGGAATCGGAGGAAGGATGGGAAGGTCCTACGGAGATATCCCCGGAGTCCGTTACAAGGTCATCAAAGTCAACAACGTCTCCCTGAACGAGATGGTCAGGG
>CAMMYR010000070.1 GCA_946528255.1 uncultured Methanomicrobiales archaeon
AAGAGCGGCAAGATCGTGCTGGCCTGATGTAACCTATACAATCCGCAGATTTAGGCTTGTATCTTTTGCGTCTTATCCTCCATCTCCAATATCTTGCCCTTTAGCTCCCCATTTTCGACTTCCAGCGCCTGTTTTTCTCCTTCGAGCACCTGGCATTTGACATCTAACTCCTGCCGGGCTTCTTCCGATTTCTTCAGAGCTTCTGCCGATTTCTTCAATTCTTCTTCCGACATCTTCCTACCGAGTGACATTCCATATCTTGTGAAATCCTCGCTCAAACTTCCCATAGATCTCAATCCTCTTACAACAGTATTGCTAACACTTATTTTGTATTTTTCTTCAAGTTTCTCAATACGGTCTGCTATCTTTATCTCGCCAGCCCATAGAGTATTGAGGATATCCAGCAGCCGATTACCGGTAGAGGTAGACGAGTCCTGCCCCAGACCTATCCTCGTAATGGACAGGAGAGGGAATCCATCAGCGGGGTTATCGACACCCCCGTGTATGCTGGAGTAGCTCATCTTCCCCAGATAGATGGAATTGTAATCCTCTGTCGGTGGATGAACTTCTACCCAAACGCAATGAACTCTACGTAGATCTGAATACTTCCGATTTCCACCGGGAGGCATCTGCGAAGCCATCAGCTTGGCAGCGTACATCATGATTCTGGCTTCGCGTTCTTCAACGGTCTGGGAGTACCCCTGGAGATCGATGGCCACTATGACTTTTCCCGAACCTCCTTCCGGGGCGGGTATATCGAAGCAGGTATCGAGGATGACCTTCTTCTCTTCTGGAGCATCCAGGACTGTTTCCCTCATATCGGCAATGTCTCCATCTCCTGGGAGCATGCGAATAAGCTTTTCACGGGGAATCCCGGAAAAGCCAGGAACCGCCCCTATGAGGATCTCCGATAGGATGTCCTTCTTTCTGATGACCATCTTCGCGATCTGATCTTCTGTCAGTTCACTCTTACGCATGATGATTTCCTGCCCACAGTCGATGGGCGCATCCTATGCCGTTTGCCTAGAATATAAAGCAGATAGCGTACGGTTACACCCCGTGTTCCGAGGCTGGGAAACGGCATTTTTCGCTATCCGAGGAGGGTCTCCGGAGTATCCAAGGAACCGGAAATAAACTGCTCCGAAAAACAGAATCGAAATGCTGGCACATTCGAATAAGACGGGGAAAAATGCGATGTTTCCAATGGAAATGAAACAGGGCAGGGTGCGTTTCCGGTGAAAGCGCCATCCCCGCCCTTCGAAAGGTTTTCAGTGCCTGAAGACGCGGCACCCGGTGAAGACCATCGCCATGCCGTGCTCGTCGGCGGCCTGGATGACCTCCTCGTCCCTGATGCTGCCGCCGGGCTGGATGATCGCGGTGACGCCCGCGGCCGCGGCCTCGTCCACCCCGTCCCTGAAGGGGAAGAAGGCATCGGATGCCATGACGCAGCCCTGGGTGGGCTCGTTGGCCTTCATGCTGGCGATCTTGGCGGAATCCACGCGGCTCATCTGGCCGGCGCCGATGCCGACCGCGCGCTCGCCCCTGACGTACACGACCGCGTTGGAAGTCACGTGCTTGGCGAGCTTCCATGCGAACAGGAGGGAGTGGATCTCCTCCTCGGTGGGGGCCCTCTTGGTGACGACCTTGAGGTTCTTCGGGTCGATGACCACGTCCTCGTCGGTCTGGATGAGCATCCCGCCCTGGACCCTCTTCATCTTGCACTCCCTGTGGCGGTACTGGGGCCCTATGGGGGCGTTGGTCCTCAGCAGGCGGATGTTCTTCTTGACCTCCATGATCTCGATGGCGCCGTCCTCGTACGACGGGCAGATCACCGCTTCGACGAAATGCTGGGATATCTCCTCGGCCACCTGCTTGGTGCAGGGCCTGTTGAGGCATATGACGCATCCGAACGCGGAAAGGGGGTCTACGTTGTACGCAGTCATGAAGGCGTCGTAGATGTTGTCCGCGGAAGCCAATCCGCAGGGGTTGGTGTGCTTCATGACGACGGCGGTGGGCTTCTCGAAGTCCATGCAGATGTCCAGGGCCTTGTCCAGGTCCAGGATGTTGTTGTAGGACAGCTGCTTCCCGTGGTCGATGAGCTCCGCGTTGGCCACGGAGTTGCCGGGGGTGAAGGGGTCCTTGTAGAAAGCGGCCTTCTGGTTGGGGTTCTCGCCGTACCTGAGGTCCTCCACCTTCTCCAGCGGTATGGGGTATGAGGACGGGAATCCCTCGATGAACCTCTTGGACATCTGGGAGGCGATCATCGCATCGTAATTGGCGGTGGCGACGAAGGCCTGGGCCATGAGCTTCTCGTGCAGAGCGAGATCCAGCTCCCCTTTGGATTTCAGCTGGTCCAGGACCTCCCCGTACTGGCAGGGGCAGGTGACGACCGCCACGGACTGGTAGTTCTTGGCCGCGGCGCGGATCATGCTGGGGCCGCCGATGTCTATGTTCTCGACGATGTCCTCGAAGGAGACGCCCTCCTTGAGGACGGTCTGCTTGAACGGGTAGAGGTTGATGACGACCATGTCGATGGGCGCGATCCCCTTCGCGGCGATGGCGTCCATGTGCTCCTTGACGTCCCTGCGCGCCAGGATCCCGGCGTGCACCTTGGGGTGGAGGGTCTTGACGCGGCCGTCGAGCATCTCGGGGAATCCCGTGAGCTCGGAGACCTCGGTCACCGATATTCCGTTCTCCTTCAGGAGCTTGTACGTGCCGCCGGTGGAGATTATCTCCACTCCGGCGGAGGACAGCCCCTTCGCGAAATCAACTATGCCAGTCTTGTCAGAGACGCTGATGATTGCCTTCTTGATCTTTGCCAAATGCGAGCCCCCGTGAGAGTCGCATACAGACGTATGCGTGTAATGTATCGGATGCCCGTATTTAACGGGTCTGGACGGTGACGGATTCCTGCGGAGGCATGCATCCAACCGCCTCCCGCGGAGGGGCAAACCCATTAATCGGGACCGCCATAACCACCGCATGGCGATGAGGAGGAAGGAGCTGGAGATGGTGCTGCAGCGCGTCAGAAACTTCGAAGATCCCGATGCATCGCTGGAACAGTACATGACACCGGCCACCATGGCATCGGAGATCGTATTCGATGCGTACCGCCTGGGGGACGTGGAGGGCATGAAGGTCATGGACCTGGGATGTGGCACCGGCATGTTCTCCATAGCCGCCTGGCTCATGGGCGCCGGCATGGTCAAAGGATTCGATATCTCCGAGAAGGCCCTGGCCGTGGCCAAGGCCAACGCCGCCGACCTCGGCGCCGATGTGGAGTTCGTCAACCTCCCCGTTACCGAGGTGGACGAGGGCGCCGACACCGTCTTCATGAACCCGCCGTTCGGGTGCCAGACCCGCAGGGCCGATAGGCCTTTCCTGAGCAAGGCCATGGAGTGCGCCGAGGTGGTGTACTCGATCCACATGGCCAATTCCCTGGATTTCGTCAGGTCCTATGTGGAATCCGAGGGCCGGCGCATCGACTCCTATAAAACCTATAAGTACGAAATCCCTCATACTTTCGCGTTCCATACGAGGACGAAGACGACGGTCGATGTGGCGGCCGTCCGCATAAGGTGAATCATCATGAGCAATACTGAACTCGTTTTCCCCGGCCAGGAGGTAGCAATCGAAGAGGAGTACCTGGCGGCCGAGGGCACATTCGCGGAGGACGGAATCGTCTACGCATCGCAGATAGGGGTCCTGGAGCTCGACGACGAGGAGTGCGTCGCCAGGGTCATCGCCTGCAACCCCCCGAACGTCCTGAAGATCGGGGACATCGTCTACGGAGTGGTCGCCGACATCAGGAGCACCATGGCCACCGCCGACGTCGTCGGCAAGGAGGGTTGCGACCGCAACCTCGGTGGGGACACGTACGCCACCATCCACGTCTCCAAGATCTCGTCCAAGTACACCGACGATGTCGCCAAGGAGATGAGGAAGGGGGACTTCATCCGCGCCAGGGTCACAGCGATCAAGCCGGCCCTGCAGCTCACCACCAAGGACGATCACTTGGGAGTCATCAGATCCCAGTGCTTCGCTTGCAAGTCCGAGATGGTCAGGAAGGGCAACGAGCTCGTCTGCCCCGAGTGCAGGACCAAGGTCACCCGCAAGCTCGCCGACGATTACGGCGATGTAGTGTTCTGAACATGAAGCTCGTCGCGCTGATGTCCAACGGGATAGACTCCCCTGTGGCCTCCTACATAATGAGCCAGGCCGGAGCGGATGTGATCCTGCTCCACATGGACAACCGCCCCTACACGGATGACAGATCCCTGGACAACGTCAGGGCCCTGGCCGCCCGCCTGAGGGAGGTCACCGGCAAGGAGTTCCCGCTGTACTCCGCCGCCCACGGCGTCAACCAGAAAGCCATCGCGGAAGGCTGCGATTCCAATTACCAGTGCGTCATGTGCAAAGCCGTGATGCAGAGGACCGCCAGGGAGCTCGCCAAGAGGCTCGGCGCCTCCGGCATAATCATGGGTGATTCCATGGGTCAGGTGGCTTCGCAGACGCTGAAGAACATACGCGCGGAGAACCAGGGATTGGATTTCCCCGTCTGCCGCCCGCTGATCGGCTTGGATAAGGCCGAGATAATCAGGATAGCCAGGAAGATCGGGACCTTCGAGATATCCTCCCGCCCCACCGACGGCTGTCTCGCGCTCCCCCCTAGGGTGGTCGTGGATGCCGATCCCGAGAAGACCCGCGGGTTCTCCGAGGCCATCGACGTCGATGCCCTGGCCAGGAAGGCGGCGGAAACCGCCGTGCTTCTGCGAAGGCCCGGTTCCGGCCTTGTTTTTCGGACTGTCTGCCCGTTTCGATGGCGAGGGAGTTTTGCAATTCGCTGATTTTTAGAGAGAAAATTTTTGCAAAACGCTGATTTATATAAATGGAAACGATGATTCAGAATTAGGCGTGCTGGGATACGTTATATGCAACATCTCGATTGGATGGGCAAGCGTCACGGTTCCGGATGGGCCGCCGGCATGGACCCAAGTATCGGAAGCTGGCAACGGC
>CAMMYR010000071.1 GCA_946528255.1 uncultured Methanomicrobiales archaeon
CCATCTCCATGCTGGAGAAGGCCAAGAAATCCGTCCTGATGAACCCGAAGCTGGCCATGACCATCCGCGCCATGGACATCGAGATCTCCCAGTCCAAGACCCTGAAGGGCGCCGCCGACGGCGCCATGTCCGGAGGCACCAAGGACGCCCTCGGAACATTGGAGCTGATCAACAGCATATCCTCCGTGAACTACCCCGTGGTCTCCGGATGGGAGATGCTCCACGGCAAGAAGGAGAGGGAGAAGGAGCTCATCTCCAACGTGGAGGGCATAGTCACCGCCAGGGGCTCCGGCACATTGCCGATATGCACCGGCGCGGGGGACACCCTCTACCCGTTCTGGGATGTGGACCTGAGATACAGCTTCACCACGGGATCCCTCTTCGGCAAGAAGGCCGTCGAGGTGGAGGAGGACATCCTGATCCCCGCCACGTTCACGCTGAGCGCGTCCGCGCTCAAGAATCCCGCCTGCGCCCTCACCGACATCTTCGCGCTGGGCGGCGGATCCACCTTCAAGGACCGCCTCACCGGCAACGAGAGCAGCATCAGCGGCGGCAAGGGCATAGGCAGGCTCACCGACTCGGCCGCCCCCGCGAGCCCCGGCTCCAGGGCGGTCATCGTGCCGCTGTCCACGAAGGCGGAGGCCATCAAACTGGTGGAGCGCTACATGCAGTACGCATCCTCCACCCATTCCAAGCTCAAGCTCAGCAACCCGGCGGTGAAACGCCTGGTTTACATACCGTGCACCATGGAGGGAACCGTCCCGAAGCTCCCCAGAGAGTTCGACGGGCTGTACCCCTGGGTCCTCAAGGAGGATTCCATGTCCGGGATAATCAAGATCTGAGAGGTGTATGATATGACAGGAGAAACAAAGTACGGGAGGACGCAGTCGGCCATCGCGATCGGCGCGTTCCTCATTGCCATCGCGGTAGGTCTGCTCGTCGGATACTTCAAGGACGACTACCTGACCGCGGTGTGGGTAGTGCTGATAATATTCGGGATCTACATGGTGTTCGCCTCCAAGTTCAGGAGCAACAGCAACGACTCCTTCGGACCCTCGGAAGCCGATGCGGCCGCCGCGGGCGGGATCATAATGGCGGGCATCGGAGCCGCCGGGATGGTCTACACCTTCACCGAGGAGGTCATCTTCACGGCCGTCGTGCTCCTGGTGGTCTTCGCGGTCACCGGCATCGTGATGGCATACAAGAACAGGGGGATCTGAATATGGGATTCGAAGACGGGATTAAAGACAAGATGAAGAGCGAGATGACCATCACGCAGAGGATCGCCATGTACATCCCCGGTTACAAGGGGTACAGGGAGAGGAACCTCCGCAGGGACGAGGACAGGGCCGTCAGGCAGGAGCTGTCCCGCCAGATCCAGGGAACCAAGATGGACCTGGCCACCATCCAGCGCGCCCTCGTCGGCAAGCCGGAGATGATGGACATCGAGAGGATCCGCACCAAGGTGGACCGCTACGACATAGACATCCAGAAGGCCGTCAACGGCTACAGCGCTTTCCACGCATCGGTCAAGGTCACCGATGCCGATCTGGACCGCATCGTCCACTGGGACGCCAAGATCCTGGAGGACATCCAGACCATGAGGCAGGCGACCCAAGACCTGCTCAAGAGCGTGGACATGGACCTCGACGTCAAGGCCGAGATCCGCAACTTCGAGAGGGGCATCGACACCCTGATCGAGGACTACACGCAGAGGGAAGCCATCATGAAGGGAATTCAGGAGTGATACGAATGGCAAAGACAAACGTCGTATTCTGGGAGTCGCAGGGCCCCGACGACATAATCTACGCGTACGAGCACGACGACCTCAGGACCCTGACGGCCGTCACCGTACCCGAGCACGCCGTGGCGGTTTTCGCCAGGGACGGTCAGCTCCAGGGAGTCCTGCAGCCCGGGAAGCACATGATCACCAGCAGCAACATCCCCTGGCTCACCAAGCTGTACCAGCTGGCCATGGGATACAGGGAGAGCCCCTTCAAGGTCCAGATCATCTTCATCTCGCTGAAGATGTTCAACGGGAAATGGGGCATCCGCGGCATGATCAAGGCCGCGCAGGGATACGAGGTCCCCATCACCCTGATGGCCAACGGAGACTACCAGTTCCGCGTCAGCGACGTCCCGGTGTTCTACACCCAGGTCCTCGGAGGCCTCAGGTCGTACACCACCGGCGATGTGAACGCCTTCATGAAGTCGTTCATCAACGAGCAGATCATCCAGCAGCTGTCCAAGCAGTACTACATGGAGATCCTGAACAACCTCGAGCAGGCATCCATGACGACCAAGGTCCTCGTGGAGCAGTACTTCACCCAGAGGGGTATCGAGCTCCTCTCCCTGAAGATCGCCGAGGCCAGGACCACCGAGGAGGACCAGCAGAAGGTCTTCGAGTACCTGCAGTTCAGCAGCGCCAACGGAGAGGCCTTCAAGAGGTACGAGGTCATGGACAGGATGGCGGACGCCATCGGCAACTCCCAGGGAGGGGCCGCGGTGGGTACCGGCATGCTCCTGTTCCCCCAGATGTACCAGCAGCTCCAGCAGCAGCCCGTGGCGGGAGTCCAGGGCCAGGCGCAGGTGCAGCAGGCACCCAAGGTCCTCTGCCCCTACTGCGGACAGCCCAACGACTACCCGTACAAGTTCTGCGGCAACTGCGGGAAGCCCAGCCCCCAGCAGCAGCAGGCGGCGGCACCCGCGCCCGCACCTGCGGCACCCGCCGGAGCGGCCGGCGGAGCGGCGCCCTCCTTCAAGGTCTGCCCCTACTGCGGCCAGGACATCAGCGGTCTCCCGAAGACCCCCAAGTACTGCCCGTACTGCTCCGAGCAGCTGTACTGATAAACCAGGCGGGGCACCGCCCCGCCTTTCTTTCCGGTTCTCTGCCTATCGCTGACCCAGCCGTCGTCGCGGGCGTGTCAGGACGTCATTCAGATCGTACAATTCCACGTTCCCCGATTCCCGGAGGTTCCCGGTGAATCCGGATTTGGAATAGATCGCGAATCTGGCACCATCGAATCCCTTGACCAGAGATGCCCTGCGTCTCAGCGTTTCCAGGACGTCCGCGCCCACAGGCTCGCCCTTGTATTTGCATTCGGCGAACCACCCGGCGGTCTTCCCATCCTCCTTCGATGTCAGGACGAGGTCTATCTCCTCCTGGGTGCGCTTCACCGGATCGGCGCCCCACCATTTGCCCAGTCTGCCCCCGTGCATACGGAAGAGATGCTGGCCGCATATCTCTTCGAATACGGGGCCCATGTCCTTCTCCAACCCTTCCAGTATCGACCGCGCGATGCGGTCTGCATCCTCGGGATTGCCGTAATCCACCACCGGGAGCACCCTCCCGAACTGGAACCTCAGGAAGCGGTCCGCTATCCTGTATAGGACGGCCTTCCCGTTCGGGTTATCCACCGGGACGATCCGTTCCACGAACGAAGTCGATGTCAGGGATGCCAGGTGCTTATGCACAGTAGAATCGTCGAGCGAACAGCATGTGGCTATGTCGTGCGTCCTGTTGTGTCCGGACGATAGCGCCTCCAGGATCGAATAGTAGGTGAAGGGGGTATCGAACTCCTCCATAAGGACGAACTCGTGCTCGCACCTGAAGAAGGATGTGTCTTCGAGGAACAGCCTCCTGACATTCTCCACCAGGGTCTGTGCAGGGTCGAACATCTTCAGGTACAGGGGTATTCCTCCGACCATTCCGTATATCCGGAGCACGTCCTCATCGCAGAAGCCTCCGAGCATCTCTCTGACATCCCAGATCTCCATAGGTTTCAGCTCGAGCTGCCCGGTCCTCCTCCCGTACAACGGGGCCTTAGATGACAGGACCTGATGTTTCATCATGCTCATCGATGATCCGCAGAGGATGAGGAACAGCTTGGAATCGCCCTCTATCTCATCGATGAACTCCTGCAGGGCATCCGAGAAACGCTCGTCCTTTCTGACCATATACGGGTATTCGTCTATGATCAGCAGATACCTCTCGTCGGCGGACCTCCTCCTGATCTCATCGAACAGTTCATCGACGGACATGCGTACGGGCGATGGCGTGCCGAGCACCCTGGAAGCGAGTTTGGCGATATTGGCCTCCAGCGAGCCTCTGGTGGCGGAGAAATAGACTCCGTTGCGTCCTTTGGCGAACTCCTTCAGGAGAGTCGTCTTGCCCACGCGGCGCCTCCCCATGACGGGTATCATCTCGAATCTGCCGCTATCGTAGCGGTCGATGAGCGATTTGAGTTCGGATTCCCTGCCGATCATGCATCATCAATCGGTTTGCTAATATTTTACCGTTTGTAAATTTTATGGCTGTAAAATTTACTGACGTAAAATTATATTTGGCAATCGTAACCGTCGAACGATCGGGGACGGTTACGCGTAAGCACAGTTCCAGCCTGTGCATAAGGTATTAATCCCACCCGTGGCAATCCACGTTCATGAAGTCATTGGAAGACTATGTGACCACGATCCCGGATTTCCCCAAACCCGGCATCATGTTCAGGGACATCACCACCATCATGAGCGACCCGGACGGGTTCAAGATGGCCGTGGACAGCATGATGGACCGCCTCGAGGGGGTCGATTTCGACCTCGTCCTGGGATCCGAATCCAGGGGCTTCATCTTCGGCACCCCCGTCGCATACCTGGCCAACAAGGGGTTCATCCTCGTCAGGAAGAAGGGCAAGCTGCCCAGGGAGACCATCTCCCAGGATTACGACCTGGAATACGGCTCCGCCACGCTGGAGATGCACAAGGATGCCATCAAACCCGGCCAGAAGGTCGTCATCGTGGACGATCTCATAGCCACCGGCGGTACTACCGAAGCGATCATCAAGATGGTCGAGAAGCTGGGTGGGGAAGTCGTCAAGATCCTGTTCGTCATGGAGCTCGCCGGCCTGAAGGGACGCGAGAAGCTCAAGGGCTACGACGTGGAATCCCTGATCTGCTACGAGGGTGCGCGATGCGCATAGCCAGCGCCGGTATATCCGGCGGTTCCTTCAT
>CAMMYR010000072.1 GCA_946528255.1 uncultured Methanomicrobiales archaeon
CGAGAAGCTGATCGCCCCCCAGGACGTCTCCTGGAGGAGCACAAACACCTCCGTGGCCACCGTGGACGAGAACGGAAACGTAACCGCCGTGGGCCTTGGGAGATGCGAGATCATCGCCTATACGCAGTGGGACGACGAGGACGTGGATGTGTACGTTTCCGAGGAGCCCATGAGGATCCCGGCAGAGCTGGAGATTTACCCTGACGACCTCTATCTGGAGGTCGGCGGTTCCGCACAGCTCAGGACCAACCAGGAAGCCTCGTGGAGGAGCACGAACACCTCCGTCGCCACCGTCGACCAGAACGGCAACGTGACCGCCGTGGGAAAGGGAAGGTGCGAGATCATCGCCTACACCCAGTGGGATGCCGAGGATGTGGATGTGGTCGTTTCCTACGGGAAGATCCCCAATGGAGCCGAACTGGACATCTACCCCGACGAAGACCTCTACCTCTCCGTTGGCGAGACGTTCAAGCTGACCGCCACCCAGGAGGTCAAGTGGAGGAGCACGAACGCCTCCGTGGCCACCGTGGACGAGAACGGCGTCGTCACCGCCGTCGGGAAGGGGGAGTGCGAGATCATCGCATCCAACCTGTTCGACGACGAGGACATCGACGTAATCGTCAGATGAATAAACCGGCCCGCGGGCGACCGCGGGCCTCCATTCCATATTATACGGATTTAAGAAGAATAACGGAAGCCGGGGGTATCCCCCGGCGGTTTGAATCAGAAGTCGAGCCTCTGGAGCATCTTGACGACGGTATCCACCACGTCCCTGCCCTTCTCGATCCTGTCCATGGCCTGGAGCTCGGTCATGCCGGGTCCGTTGATGCCGAATCCGACGGGCTTCCCGTACTCCAATCCGAGGTCCATGATCTTCCTCGAGGCCTGGGCCACGACGACCTCGTCGTGCTTGGTCTCGCCGGTGATGACCGCACCGAGGGTGATGACCGCATCTATGTCATCGTCCTCTAGCAGTTTCTTGGTCGCCATGGGCACCTCGAAGACCCCGGGGACCTTGACGGTCTTCGTGATCTTCACGCCGAGGAAGTCAGCCTCGGCCTTGGCCCTCTCCATCATCAGCGAAGTGATCTCGTAATTGAACTCCGCCACTACCATTCCGATCTTGTATGCCTTCATGTTATCACCTGGGCCTTACCGGCCCCTTGTCGGCGAAACCCTGCCTCAGGCCGGTTCCAGCCCTCTTGGTGAGGCTGTCCGGGCGGAACAGGAGGTCGTAGACGTTCAGCGCATGCTCCCTCGACCTGCTGTCGGCGAGGAAGGCCAGCTCCGCATCGTCCTTGGCCTCGTCCTCGTGGACGAAAACCTCGATAATGTGTTTGTTGGTCATCAGCTGCGCCCTGATGAGGCCGGTGGAGGCCTCGTGGGCGCACATCTTGTCCTTCTGCATCGGCCCGGGCATGCCTAGGGCCATGACTATGTCGCAGTTCTGCTCCTCGATGAGCTTCTTGCATGCCACCGGGAGGTCCTTCACGCCGGGCACGGTGTACCTGACGATCCTGAACCCGGTGCCGGTGCGCTGGAGCTCGTCTATGGCCGCAGCCCCCATATCGAACCTGGCGAACGTGGTGTCCGCTATGCCTATGATCTTCATTCCGAACCCCCTCTTATCTTCGCTATTAGCCTGCGGGTGGCGTTGAGGTCGTCGGCGCATTCGTCCGCGCGGACCACCTTGATGTGCCCCATCCCGTGCTCTTCCAGGCCCTTCCTGAGCTCCTCCTCGGTGAAGGACTGGTCGAAGCCCAGGACAATTATGTCGGGCTGTATCTCCGCAACGGTGCCGTACATGTCCCCGTCGCGGCCGACGATGGCCCTGTCGACGGGTTTGAGGCATCCGACGATGCGGGCCCTGACGTGATCCGGATTGACCGGCTTGTGCTTCCTGCGGGTGACGGTGCTGTCGCATGCCACGACCACAACGAGCTCGTCGCCGTAGGACCTGGCCTGCTCCAGATAGGATATGTGTCCGAGGTGGATGAGGTCGAAGACCCCCGATGCCATCACCCTGGTCATATTCGCACTTCCATGCCGGTGCGGGAGATGAACTTCTGCCGCTCGGCGATGACGGTTTCACCGTCGACCATGGGTATGCCGTGCTCCTTGGCGAAGGCGGCCACGCTCTCCTTGGACCTGGAACCGCCGTCGTCGCCCATCATCTCGCAGATGGTGGCGGACGGTTTGACGCCGGCCATGTACATCAGCGCGGTGCAGAGCTCGGTGTGGCCCTTCCTGGTCGCGAGGATCCTCTCGGAGGTGTTGAGGAGGTGCACGTGGCCGGGGGCCCTGAACTTCTTCCCGAGCTCCTCCTGGATCTCGGCCGCGGGCTTGTCCTGGAAGATGGTCTCCGCGTAGGCTTTGATGGTGAGCGCGCGGTCCTTGTCGGTGATGCCGGTGTAGGTCTCGCGGTGATTGATAGTGATGCCGAACGAGGACTTCGTGTTGTCATAGGGGATGTCCGTGGGGGCCATGGCCTTCAGCAGCGGGTACTTCCCGCAGTCGTCCCAGAAGACATCGGACATGAACGGCAGGCCGAGGTCCTTGGCCAGCCTGTAGGGCGTGGTGGTGCAGACCAGGCCGCCGGCCTCCTTGCGCATCATCCTCAGGATCTGGGGGGTGATGAATTCCGACGCGATGGTGAGGTCGGATTCCCTCTCCCTGTCGTCGAAGTCGTAGACCAGGATAGGCTTCCCGGCCCTGATAGCTTCCAATATCTCTTCGAAGCCCATTTTCTTCTCTCCGTGGGGCTTGTAGCGATATTTATAAAATATCTTATGCGTAACTACGCGAAAATTGGTAAGTGGGGGATGACCCCCACGGTTCATCTGAGGTGTTTGGCGGCTTCTTCCACGGTGGCTCCGCGGATGACTATGTCGGATACCGCGGCCATCATGCCCTTGACGTTCTTGTGCTGGAAGATGTTCCTCCCGATGGATACCCCGTGGCCTCCCGCCTCCAGGGAGTCGTGGACCATGTTGAGAACGTCCATGTCGGAGTTCATCTTGGGGCCTCCGGCGATGAGCACGGGCACCAGGGCGCCGCGCACGACCTTTCTGAAGGAGTCGATGTCGCCGGTGTAGCTGCATTTGACGATGTCCGCTCCGAGCTCAGCCGCGACCCTGGCCGCATGGGCGACCGCCTGGGGGTCGTAGGAGTTCTGGATCTTGGGCCCGCGGGGGTAGGCCATCACGATCAGCGGCATGCCCCATTCGGTGCACTGCCTGGAGACCATCCCCAGGTCCGAGAGCATCTGGGGCTCGGATTCCGCTCCGACGTTGATGTGCATCGACACAGCATCGGCACCCATCTTGAGCGCCTCCTCCACTGTGGCGACCAGGACCTTGCTGTTGGAGCTCACTCCGATGTCCGTGGATGCGGACAGGTGCAGGATCAGACCGACATCGTGCCCGGAGGTCCTGTGTCCCTGGGGGACGATCCCCTTGTGCATGAGCACGCCTGTGGCGCCGCCCTCGACGACGTCGCTGACCGTTTTCTTCATGTCCACGAGGCCGGAGATGGGCCCCACGCTGATGCCATGGTCCATGGGGACGATGACGGCGTTGCCGCTTTCCCTGTCCATGATCCTCTCAATTCTGATGTTCTTGCCGAACATTTCTTTCACCGTGTCACGTGTTAGCACGGAACACTATATAAAACTTCTTCAGGCCTCCTATAGTTTTTATTACGGAGCAGGGTAATCCACCCTATCATAGCAGCTATGGTGGTTCAATGGTTTTCAGGACAATCCACGGGAGGGGCGCCGCATGAGGTCCGGCATTATCATAGCCTCGGCATTCGTGATGCTGATGGTGCTCTCCCCTCTGACGACCGTCTCCGATGCATCGGGGGAACCCGCTCCCGGGGCATCCATCCCCTCCGGAGCGGATTACGTCTACATCCTGACCACAAACGACATCAATACCGCCATAACGAACGTCGAGGTCTGGATCGGCGCCGAGAAGAACCTCCGCAGCAATACCTACCGCACATATTCAGACGGGTCCTATCATCTGGGTACCTATTGGGAATTCGACTCCGAGACTGGGATTGGTCCCTTCAATTCATTCTACGCCGCGATAAACCTCTATGCCGACGGCGCGGATTACGATGCCGATGATGCCAGGGAGGTCCGTGTATCCACTGCCAAAGGGCAGGTCGGATACATCCTGGACCCCAGCGATCTCTCGCTCACGCTGTCCGGGAACCAATTCTCCAAGGAAAAGTACAACGTCATGCTGGTCGTCCCCACGGTTTACTGGGGATCCGACAGCACCCACCTCTACATCTCCAACAAGCCGCTGGCCTCCGGGACCAAATACGTCGGCAAGGATACCACTTACACGATCCCCCCGTCCATGACAGCGTATGCGCACACTCTGAAGACCGGTACGGTCGCGGAGACATACAGGTACATCGCACTGGGCGTCTACGAGGCATCCTTCGTAGGGCCGACCGCCGGCGGCCATCCCGACAATTCATCGGCGATACTGGTCTCCCAGTCCGGGAAGAAGGTCATCACCGGAACGGGCGGCTGGGGCTCCCATGACGACCTGAAGAAGCTGGCCAACAACGCTGGGGAAGGATACCAGCTGTGGAATTTCCACCAGTGGACGATGTACAAGATCATGGCCTACACAGTCGCGGGCACCAAGAGCATGAAGCATATCGTCGGGCCCGGATCGAATCAGAGCAGCGATGCCACTGGGGCCACCGATTCCAGTGGCTGGTACTACGGTACTGGCAGCCCCGGGCATGCCAAGATGTTCCTGGAGGATACCTGGGGGAATAATCAGGAATACGTCGGAGACACCTACATCGACGGCAGGAGTCATACCGATTTCTATTACGGCAACACGCTTGGCGGGAGCAATCTGGGCTCCGGCGATTACACGCATTACTGGATGTCTGCGGTGATAAAGGGCAAGACCAGACCGATAAGCACCGGCGAGTCCGA
>CAMMYR010000073.1 GCA_946528255.1 uncultured Methanomicrobiales archaeon
CCTACAAGGGCGAGGATTGCGTCCAGAAGGCCTTGGATTGCTGCGGTTCCCTGACCCAGACGTGGTACGTCAACTACAACAGATGGGGCAAGCAGAAGTGGTACGGCCGCCGATCGCGGTCCCACGGTTCTAACAGCCGCATACATCAGCGGACGCTATTATGGCCAGCAGATCGGATCCCATGGGTTCCATCACCGAAGAGTTCGAGATACTGGAGCGCCACATCCGGATGCTGCGCACGGTGAGGAGCAACCAGCCCATAGGGCTGATCAGGCTGTCCGAGTCCACCGGCATCCCGAAGCACAAGGTCCGCTACTCCCTGAAGCTCCTGGAGCAGCAGGGGATCATCAGGGCCACGTCCGAGGGCGCCGTCGTCACCGAGAGATACGACGAATTCATGCGCTCGATCGAGGAGTACGTGGATGGTCTGGAGCCCAAGATCGGGAGGCTCAGGTCCATTCTCGAAGAACCTGACCAAAGTTTTTAATACAACCCTCCCAATCGCCAAATTAAGCCGCTGTAGCTCAGTAGGTAGAGCGTGTGACTGTTAATCACAAGGTCCTCGGTTCAAATCCGTGTAGCGGCGCCATTTCTTCTCCATAATTCCTCCTGTTGCGACAGCTCCCGCTCCGTCGGGGATCCGATTCCGGCGGATCATCTTCTGCAATTTACCGCGCGGTAAATTGTAATTTTCTGCAAAAAGCCGTGCGGTAAATTGTAATTTTTTACAAAAAAACGGGCGGTAAATTGTAGCCATCCAGTCTAGATGTGCAAGTGCCAGTGTGTAAAATTTTGGGATTGGGCGGATCTAGGACGCAACCGCATTCGTTGCAGCGGAATATGGCTAATGCGAGATGCGGATGTCCCTAGGATGAAGAGATGATAAAGGCGCATTCCCGGATTCCCGTATGGCATCAGGTATGGGCAGGTCTGCCGGAAAACTGTGGATGGCAACCACTTCAATCACGATTTTTGAATCCTCGATGAACGGACCGTATTCCTCCGTGACGATAGGTTTTTAACCGCGTCACCGTTAAGTGGGTCACACAGCGGGCTCGTAGCTTAGTTAGGTAGAGCGTCTGGCTCATAACCAGATGGCCATCGGTTCAAATCCGGTCGGGCCCACTATCTTCTCAAACAACCTGGAAGCGGTCCGATGGGTGCGAGGCGCTGGCTGCCATTGTTCGGTATCTTCGTCTGCGTCTTCGTGTTCAACATGTCCGAGTTCATGCCCATAGGGCTGCTCACGGGCATAGCGGACGATCTGGGCGTCAGCGAATCCGGCGCCGGGATGCTGATATCGGTATACGCATGGGCGGTCGCCATACTGTCCCTGCCGATCATGCTGGTCCTCAGGAGGATGCAGTACCGCCCCATGCTCCTGATGTGCGTTGCGATGTTCGCAGCCTTCCAGGCGCTGTCCGGGTTCTCGTCGGATTACTGGATGCTCATGGCCTCCAGGATCGGCGTGGCCGTCGCCCACTCCATATTCTGGTCCATAGCTTCGCCGCTGGCGGTCAGGGTGGTGGAGCCCGGGTTCCAGCGCCTGGCCATAAGCGCCGTGGCCATGGGTACATCCGTGGCCATGATCCTGGGCCTCCCGCTGGGCAGGGTCATAGGATTGGCGCTGGGATGGAGGATGACTTTCCTGTTCATCGCGGCCATCTCGATACTGGTCCTGCTGCTCCTGGTGGCCGTGTTCCCAAGGTCTCCAATCCCGGGACATTCACGGTTAGGAGGGTCCCGGAGATCTTCCGCGACAGGGTGATCATCTCGATCTACGGGTCCCTGGTGGTCACCGTCATTGGGATCTACACCTGCTACAGCTACATCGAGCCCTTCCTGCTGGATTTCGCCGGGTTGGGGGAGGATATGGTCACGGTGATGCTGACCGTCTACGGATTAGCGGGCATCGGCGGGAGCATCCTGTTCACGAAGGTCTACGGCACCAGGAGGTTCCCGTTCCTCGCCGCCGCCTTCGTAGGCGGGGCGCTGGCCATGGCCGCTTTGAACCCCTCCTCCCAATCACTGGTGGCTCTTATCGCGGTGATGGCGATCTGGGGCGTTTTCATGACGGCGTTCAACGTCTCCTACCAGAACGAGATCATCCGCGCCTCGCCTTCGGATGCCGTCCCCATAGTGATGTCCCTGTTCTCCGGGCTGTTCAACGCCGGCATAGCCACGGGTTCCATGGTCGGCGGATACATCACCGACGGACCCGGGGTGGAATGGATCGGCTACGCCGGCGGGCTGTTCATGGGGATCGCCGCGGTGTTCGTGTGCTTCGTGCTGATAAGGATGCTGAAGCGCAGGTCCGCGGATGTTTGTTGACCCGCGGTCAATAACTTTTTAACCGAGATGCACGATTGTTCCGCATGGGCAAGAGGCAGGAGTCCGCCGAGAACACCCGCAGGGCGCTGATAGCATCGGCCAAGAAGCTGATTTCCGAGCGCGGCCTCGACGGCATATGCGTCGAGGACATCACCCGGGACGCGGGCGTCAGCAAGGGCTCCTTCTACACGTATTTCGACAGCAAGGAGGACATCGTCGCCTCCGTATCCTACGACGATTTCGACAGGTTCTGGAAAGGGGCGTCCGGGGATCCGGAGGCCAGGCTCAGGGCCTTCCTGATGGGCTCGATCGGCTACATCAAGGAATCGGGATTGAGGATGTGCCAGACATGGTGCGGATGCTCCGTGTCCCCGCAGGACGGGTTCGGCAAGGCGAAGGCCGCCTACGACCTGGAGGCCCTGACGGAGATCGCCGGGGATGCCGCCATCGCTGAGGCCATCCTGCAGGAGTACTACGGGATAGTGTTCCTGTGGGCCGTTACCGATGGTTCGATCGACCCGGTCGCTAGGATGGGATCGTTCTGCGACGGCCCGATGCTGGAGATGCTCAGAGGCTGATGTTATGTCGAAGAAGGTACTCGTATTGTCGGGGACCCCCAGGAAGGGGGGCAACTCGGAGATCCTCTGCGAGGAGTTCGCCAGGGGAGCGCAGGAGGCGGGCAACGATGTGGAGCTGATCCGCCTCAGGGAGAAGAAGGTCGGATACTGCACCGGCTGCTACTACTGCACGGAGCACGGCGGCCAATGCTGCATAAAGGACGATGCCCCGGGTATCGTCGATAAGATGATCCAGGCGGATACCATCGTGCTGTCCAGCCCGGTGTACTTCTATTCGATCGACGCCCAGCTGAAGGCCCTCATCGACAGGACCGTCTGCAGATGGACCGAGGTCGAGGGCAAGGAATTCTACTACATCATGACCGCCGCGGAGGATGAGGAGGATACCATGGATACGACCCTGGCGTGCTTCCGCGGATATGCCAGATGCGTCGAGGGATCCTCGGAGAAGGGGATCGTGGAGGCCAAGGGAGTCTACGAGAGGGGCGAGGTCAGGGACACGCCCTACATGGCGCAGGCCTACGAGATGGGAAAGAAGGTAAGGTGATCGGAATGTCTGAATTGGGATTCGGATTGATGCGCCTGCCGCTCAAGAGCGAGTCGGACCAGGCGAGCATAGACATAGAGCAGGTGAAGGACATGGTGGACATGTACATGGACGCCGGCCTCAACTACTTCGACACGGCGTACATGTACCACGCCAACGCCAGCGAGAGGGCGATCAAGGAGGCGCTGGTGGACCGCTACCCCAGGGAGAGCTACCGCATAGCCACCAAGCTCCCCATAATGATGCTCAGCAGCCCGGAGCAGGCCGAGCAGGTGTTCGAGGAGCAGCTCTCGAAGATCGGCGTGGACTACTTCGACAACTACCTGATACACAACATCTGCAGCTCGTTCCTTCCCAACCTGGAATCCTGCAAGGCGTTCGACCTCGTGAAGAGGAAGAAGGCCGAGGGGAAGATCAGGAGGATCGGGTTCTCGTTCCACGACGGGCCGGAACTGCTGGAGAAGGTCCTTTCCGAGCACCCCGAGATGGAGTTCGTGCAGCTGCAGGTCAACTATCTGGATATGGACAATGCCAGCATCGCATCCAGGAAGAACCTGGAGATAGCCAAGGCCCACGGCATCCCGGTGATCGTGATGGAGCCCGTGAAGGGCGGCATCCTGGCCAAGGTGCCCGGGGAGGTCAGGGAGCTGTTCGCCTCCGTGGACCCGATGTTCAGCCCCGCCGCATGGGCGCTGAGGTTCGTCATGGGCCTGGAAGTGGAGACCGTCCTGTCCGGGATGTCCACCAGGGAGCAGATGGCGGAGAACCTCAGGGCCGTTAAGGACTTCAGGGGATTCGGGCCGAGGGAGCTGGAGGCCATCGAGAGGGCCAAGGCCATCATCAATTCCAAGATAGCCATACCCTGCACCGCATGCAGGTACTGCATGAAATCGTGCCCGCAGGACATCCTGATCGCGGATTACTTCGAGCTGTACAACGCGGAGAAGGCCAACCCCTCGGTGGGATGGTCCGTCCCGGGGATGTACTACGGCAACAAGTCCAAGAGCCATGGCAAGGCCTCGGATTGCGTGGAATGCGGGAACTGCGAGGAGCAGTGCCCCCAGCACCTGAAGGTCATCGACCTGCTGAAGGATGTCGCCGCGCTCTTCGAGAAGAGCCGAGCGCATACAAGCGGGGCACAGCCCCGCTATTTCTTTTTCCGAAACGGCTCGGTTTTCAACAGAGCCAGATGATATAGAAATGAATGGCGGGGGAATCCCCGCCGTTTAAGGTTCTCAGAGCTTCTTGGCGAGTGCGGCGCACTGGGCCTTGACGTCCGCGTTGTTCTCCGCGAACTTGATGTCGTTGGCGGTGATCATGGCGATCTTCCCGACGGGCTCGCACTTGAAGTATCCCTTCATGATTCCGAGCATCTTGTCGGCGAGCTCGTCCGCGCCGGAGGTTCCGGCTGCGACGACGGCGGCGACCTTCTTGCCGGGTGCGAAGCTGGGGCTGAAGTCTCCCTTGAGGAATCCGAAACTCCTGTCCT
>CAMMYR010000074.1 GCA_946528255.1 uncultured Methanomicrobiales archaeon
CCAGTCCGAGGCCCTGGAGATGATCGGGTGCCGCGGGGACGGGAAGGCCAGGAAGCTTGCTGAGATAGTGGCCACAACGGTCCTGGCGGGGGAGCTGTCCACGTTAGCGGCACAGGCCGCTGGTCATCTGGGCAGCGCGCATGCGGCTCTGGGTCGCCGAACACTGTTCATAGGATTTACAGTAGCTACTCCGCATAAGCAGGTATTCGAATCCATGCCGACCCCATTTTTACGTATCACCGTTTTTATATTGGCTGTTGAATCACCGAGATATGCCTGTCATAAACTTCAAGTACAGCGACCTGCGCGATATGCTCGGAGAGGATGTCCCGCAGGAGACGCTGGTCGAGCGCATCCCCATGATCGGGGCCGATATGGGCGATACCGAGGAGGGCACCGAGGAGATGTCCGTCGAGTTCTTCCCCGACCGCCCAGATATGTACAGCGTCGAAGGGGTCGCCAGGGCCATGAGGGCCTTCCTGGACATAGAACCCGGCTTGAAGAGATACGACGTCGGCGATTACGGCATAGACGTTTTCGTGGACGAATCCGTGAAGGACGTGCGCCCCATTTTCCTCTGCGGAGTGGTCCTGGGCGTCGACATCGATGACGAGACCCTCAGGTCCATCATGGAGATGCAGGAGAAGCTCCACATCACCATCGGCAGGAAGAGGACCAAGCTGGCGATAGGCATACACGACCTGGACAAGGTCACTCCCCCGTTCACTTACAAGGCCGTCGATCCCCATTCGGTCAGGTTCGTCCCCCTGGCGAAGACCGAGGAGATGGATATGGCTGAGATCCTGGTCAAGCACGAGAAGGGCATAGATTACGCCCACCTCCTGGACGGTTACGACAAATACCCCGTGATCCAGGACTCCAAGGGCCAGGTGCTCTCGTTCCCGCCGATCATCAACGGCTCCCTCACAGCGGTGACAACATCGACAAAGAATCTGTTCATCGATGTCACCGGCTACGACAGGAAGGCCGTCAAGGGCGCATTGGATATAGTCTGCACCGCCCTGGCCGAGCGCGGCGGGAGGATAATGGCGGTCAAGATGCGCGACAACGGCATCTCCTACAACTCCCCGGACCTCACCCCCGGCGAGATCAAGATCTCCGCCCAGGAGTGCTGCAGGTTCCTCGGGATAGACATCGGCCCCGACGGGGTCGTCCAGTGCCTCAGGAGGATGGGCATGGATGCGGTCGCCAAGGGCGACACCGTCCACGTATCCTATTCCCCCGTGAGGCTGGACATCATGCACAAGGTGGACATCTTCGAGGATGTGGGCACCGGATACGGCTTCGACAGGTTCGGAGGCAAGTACAAGCTGGACCAGACCGTTGGCGGCCTGGATCCCATTACGACATTCAGCGAGGGGCTGAGGGACATCATGGTCGGACTGGGCTTCACCGAGGTCACTACCCTGACCCTGAGCAACCACAGGGACGAGTTCGAGCTCTCCGGCCTTCCGGAGGTGGACACCGTCCGCGTCCTCAACCCCATCACGGAGGACCACACCTGCCTGCGCGCATACCTCATGCCCAGCCTGGTGCGCATCCTGAGGCACAACAAGCACAGGAACCTGCCACAGAGGATCTTCGAGGTGGGCAACGTCATCAGGGACACCAAGGTTGTCCCCCACCTGTGCGCCATGGAGACGGCTTCCTCCACATCCTTCACATCGATCAAATCCCTCACGGAATCGGTGCTCAGGGAGCTCCAGTGCGAGTATGCCCTGGAGCAGTGCGACCTGCCCACGTTCGTCCCCGGAAGGGGCGCCTACGTGCTCGTGGACGGGAAGCGCATAGGGTTCTTCGGAGAGGTGGATCCCTCCGTCGTGGTGGGATTCGAGATCACCCATCCGATCATATTCATGGAGCTGGACCTGTCCGTGCTCCTGGCCGAGCGCAAGGAGACGCTCTTCCGAGGCGGTATCATGGAGAAAGGAGACAAGTTCCCGGCATTCGTCCTCCAGGACGAGAACGGAGAGGAATTCGACAGCAGGCAGCTTGAGGGCATCAGGTATGTCATCTACTTCTACCCGAAGGACAACACCTCCGGGTGCACCACCGAGGCCAAGGATTTCACCGACGCCTTCCCCAACTTCATGCTGCGCAACATCCCTGTGATCGGCGTTAGCAAGGATTCCGTGAAATCCCACAGGAATTTCGTCGACAAGCACCAGCTGAAGGTCAAGCTGCTCAGCGATCCCGAGCACGTCCTCATGGAGAAGGTCGGGGCCTGGGGCACCAAGGTGTCCTACGGCAAGGAGACCGTCGGGACCATCAGATCCACGTTCATCGTGGGCAAGGACGGTAATATCGAGGCCGCCTGGCGCAACGTGAAGGTCGCGGGGCATGTGCAGAAGGTCCTGGATACCGCTGTGGGATTGGCGAAGCGCTGATTCGGTGTTTGAGCATCGATTCCAATACGGACTTCGCATCGCAGATCAGGCTCAGGTCCGCGAAATTGTGGATCGGGGCATCCTGATCGGTGTTCACTGCGATTATACGCTTGGCATCCTTTATACCGGCCATATGCTGGACGCTGCCCGAGATCCCCATTGCTATGTAGAGATCAGGGGATACGCAGCGGCCCGACATCCCCACTTGTCTGGAATGAGGCAGAAGTCCCCTTTCGACCAGTACCCTGGAGCAGGATACCTCGGCGCCGTATTGGGAAGCCACCTTGAAGGCCAGCTTCACGGTCTCCCTGTCGCGGATGCCCCCGCCGAGGGAGATGAGCATCTTTGCGTTCCTTATATCCGGGCCTTCAACGGGTGCGGCCTCTTCGGATAGAATCTCCTTAATCGGGCCGCCCTCGTACTGCCAGTAGATCGCAGTTCCAGATCTCTGGACTGGTTCGTTCCTGGGGAGGGCTCCCGGGCGTACGGTGGCCATCTGTGGGAACTTGGAGCATTCTATGTCTGCCATAAGATTCCCGCCGAACGCGGGGCGGGTCATGACCATCTTCCTGTCCTCGAAGGAAAGGGATGTGCAATCCGCCGTCAAGCCGGTCTCCAGCGCGGAGGCCAGGCGGGGAGCGACCTCCCTGCCCCTGTCGGTAGCGCCAATGAGAATCGAAGCGGGGACTACCCTCTCGGCTATGCCGGCCAGGGATGATACAACCACTTCGGGGTCGTACCTCTCGCTGCCATCCCCCCTGACGTGGTAGATGGTGTTGGCTCCGAAGCCGAAGATGCGGGGATAATGCTGCTTCATCCCTGCGTCGCCGAAGATAACGGCGAAAACACGGCCCACATCGGCCGCGGAAGCGAAGGATAGGATTTCCTCGGATACTTCCAGGGGCCCGTCCTCCCCCATCTCCACCCATACGAGCACGCCGTCGGCGGTGGACTGGTTTAGGTCGTACCTCCTGAGCATCCCGGGCGGGAGCCTGTCGGGATCGTCGTTGGAACCGCATGTTGAACAGGATCCGCCTTCGCAGCCGCTCATCTGCATCCCTCCATCTCGTCCTTCAGGAGATTGGCCGCCGTGGACGGGTTCTTTATCACGACCATCCTGTTCTTGCGGTCGTTGGAGGACGTCTCGGTGCGGATTATCTTGGTGGGTGATCCTTTGGAACCGACGGAGTAGAGCCCCAGGCCGAGCTTCACCCTGTCTATAACGATGATCTCCTTGGAACCCGCATCGATGCACCCCTGCATCGTGGGGATGGCGCCCCTCATGTCGATGCCGTCGAAGGCAACCACCGAACCCAGGGGGACCCTGCATCTCCTGACGGATCCCTCGTAGCGCTGGGTGGCGATGAACGAATCGCCGTCCCTCCGGATATCGGTGACGTAGGCGAACTGCTGGACTGCCATGAGGCCGGCGGTCTCGAAGGGCACCTGGCCGGTGCCTCCGTCGATGGTCTGCCTGCCGAAGAGAACCAGGGAGGCATCGCATGCGAACCTGGCGATGAAAGTCTCGATGGCCCTGCTGGTGGCCCATGTATCGGATCCGGCGAAAGCATCGTCAGTGAGGAGGTATGCCCTGTCGGCTCCGAGCTCCAGGCATCTCCTGAGCATGGCCTCCGATTGCTTCGGGCCCATAGTGAAAACCTCCACGGAATCGCCATCCCCTCTGAGCTCCAGCGCCTTCAGGAGGGCCATCTCGCAGTAGGGGTTCATGATGCTGGGCACGCCGGCCCT
The DNA here is from genome assembly GCA_946528255.1 of uncultured Methanomicrobiales archaeon. Next base: position 4,158 of record CAMMYR010000074.1, read on the forward strand.
GATCAGGTTGCCGTCGGCATCTATGCCCATGCTCCCGGTGTCCGGGACCTGCTTGACCGCCACCATGTACCTCATCTGGACTCACCTATGATGTTGCCCGGGCAGAGGATCATGTTAGGGTCCAGGATGGATTTGACCCTCCTGAGCCCCGCGATGGCCTCCTTACCGTAGAGCATCTCCATATAATCGACCTTGATCTTGCCGATGCCGTGCTCCGCGCTGGGGGATCCCCCCAGCTCCACGGCCTTCCTGGCGAAGTCCGCATAGACGCGCTTGGCGGTCTCGAAATCCTCCATGGAACGTAAGATTATCTCGACATGCGGATGATTGTCCCCTATGTGCCCGAACATGACGTATTCCAGGCCCGCTTCCTCCAGCTTGGCATGGTAGTAATCCATCATCTCGTCCGCCACGGCATCCGGGACGGCCATATCGGTGCCCATCTTGTGTATCGAGGGCATCTGGCCCTTGAGGGATGCGACGTATTCGAATATGGTCCTGGGGATGGAATGGCGCATGTTCCAGAGCCTCCTCCTGTCGGAGGGGTCCTTGGCGCACCATATCCTGTCGGGGCTGCAGCCGTGAGCGGAGAGGACATGGAGGATATCGGAATAGGGGTCCTCTGAATCGCAGGGAATATCTATGAATAGGGATGAACCGGCGCCCTCGGGGAACGGGGGCAGGCAGAGGAAGGACGGATCGTCCTTAGAGAACTTGGTCAGCAGGTCCAG
>CAMMYR010000075.1 GCA_946528255.1 uncultured Methanomicrobiales archaeon
TATACTGAAGGCGGATGCCGCGGTCACGGTCACCCCGAACACCCTCGCCTTCACCGGTTCCGCACAGACCCTCGCCTCCATCGCGAAGCAGGGGGACGGGACATTCTCATACACCATCAACGGCGAACCCGCGGATTCGCTGACCGGTACGAATGCGGGAGAATACACCGTATCCTACACGCTCACCGAGGGCACCAACCACAAGGCGGCCTCGGGCAGCTTCAAGGTCACCATCTCCCGGGCGATGCCTACCTGGAACCTCCAGCCCTCGGCCCCCCTGCTGACATACTCCGGAGAGGCCCAGAAGCTGATAACCGAGGGCACCACCAGCCACGGCAGCGTCGTATACGGGCTCAGCGCCGAATCCCTGACCGGGGATATCCCGACAGGCACCGCCGTCAAAGGATACACGGTGTACTACAGGATCCTGGGAGACGGCAACCACCTGGACTCCGAGATCCAGAGCCTGACCACGGCCATCGCCAAGGTCAAGCCCACCGTAAACGTGACCAAGAAGGATGTGCTCCAATACACCGGTTCCGACCTGGAGCTGCTCGCGTCGGCCTCCACCACCCCCAACGGCGCCACGATCACATTCGTGGTGGATGGGGATGATGAGCATCCGATTACAGTGGCCGATAACGTGGTTGCCAGGACAGCCGGAGACCACACCGTCACATACTGGGTGGCTGGAGACGGCACGTTTAACGCCGTCGACAAGACCACCATCACCGTGACCATCAGCAACAGCGTCACCCCGTACATCGCGCCCGCGGCGATAGCCGACCTGGTCTACGATGGAACCCCCAAGGTCCTGATCACCGCAGGATCCAGCGAACACGGTAAATTCACATACTCTCTGGATCAGGTGAACTACAGCGAAGAGCTCCCCGTGGCCACGGAAGCGGGGACCCACCCCGTCTACTGGAAGCTCACCGCCGATGAGGGATACGAGGACGTCAGCAGCTTCGTGAACGTCTCCATCGCCAAGGCGACGCCCGTCCTGACGGTCCATGTAGACGACGTCATCCTGGGAACGGATCCGTCGCCCTCCGTATCCGGCAACATCGGCGAAGGGGAGGTCACCTACTACTACAAGCCCGGCGATGCGGCCGAGACCGAGTATGTGCCCGTCATCCCCACCGAGGCCGGCAACTACAACGTGAAGGCAGAAGTGGCCGAGACCTCCAACACCTTCGCCGCATCGGCCGTCGGCAGCTTCTCGATCAAGTCCGCCCCCGCGGGGTACTTCGTCATCCTGATGGAGCCCGGGGAGAACGGAACCATACTGGGATCCGAGAACGTCCAGGCCGACTCCGATGCCACATACTCCATAGTAGCGAACCCCGACCACATCGTCCTCATGGTGTACGTGGATGGCGGGGCGGTCGGCGATGTCGGTACCTACACCTTCCGCAGCGTGTCCGACAACCACACCATATCCGCATTGTTCGAATACAACCAGGGCGCCACCACCACCGTGGATGCCGATGGCAACGTCATCGAGAAGCACAGCGAGGAACAGGGCGGCAAGAACGTGCAGGTCGAGAGGATCTCCAAGCCCGACAACTCCCATGAGATCACCGCCACCGTCACCGGGGACGGGATAACGGCGGAATCCAAGAAGACCGTCGATGAAGAGGGGGAGGAGAGCTACGACTCCTCGCTGATCATCAAGACCGAGGCTTCCGCGACCATCCCGGCATCTAAGGTGGCGGATGCGGTGGATTCGTACGCCGCCGCCATCGAAGTCCTTGGCATACCGGGCGATTCCACCATCCTGGTCGTGGATGCCACTACCGGTACCGCCGGCGGTCCCGCCGATGTCTCGATAGACCTCGGCGACTCCGCCGTGGACGGTCTCATATTCAGAGGAGACTCCGGCATCGTAACGTTCGACAAGGAATCCGTCGGATCCATCCTCTCCGGACCGCAGAGGACGCTGGATGTCACCATCAGGCAGGTCGATGTCAGCGGCAAGCTGGCCGAGGCCTCCGATGGGCAGCAGGTATACGACATCACGGTGACCGCCGGATCCAAGAAGGTCACCTCCTTCGAGGGGACCGTGATCCTCGCCCTGCCGTATACCCTGTCTCCCGGCGAGAGCCCATCGCCCCTGGCCATCTACTACCTGCCCGAACACGGAGAGGCGGAGAAGATCGGCGGCACGTATGCCGCGGGATACGTCTACGCCCAGCTGCCGCACCTGTCCTACTACTTCGTGTGGGACGGGAATGCGGAACCCTCCGAGGAGGATGAGCCGTACATCGACGATGACGACGATGACATCCTTGACATCCTGAGGCGCCTCCAGAACAGGCCGGCTACGACGAGCGGATCGAATATCATGCTGGTCGCCGTGGCCGTGGGCGCGGTGGCGACGGCTATGGCTGCCGTCTGCGCCATAACCTTCCTCAGGAAGAATTGAAACCCATGGGGGCGGTCCTACCGCCCCCTATTCTTACTCTCTGTCTGCCTCCTTCATCCGACCGAGGCCAGAATTATAGATTTTTAGGAAAAACTGAATTAGGAAAGCCAAATCCACTACAGTTATATAGGCAGGATGTCTCACACAGTCCAGAGGTAATCCACATGGTTACAATCAACGAATCCGAGTGTGTTGGATGCGGCGCTTGCGTCGACGTCTGCCCCCAGAGCGCTATCACCTGCGACGACGTCGCCGTCATCGATGCTGGAAAATGCGTCGACTGCGGTGCCTGCGTCGACGAGTGCCCCTCCAGCGCTATCTCCGAGTGATCCTGCCTCACGGCGGAATCCCTCGAAACTCCTTACTTTCCTTTTACTTGATTGCTTCATCGACAGATGCTAATGAAACCTGATATTACTATTCCTTTGGCTCCACACTCTTTCATAAAATCGATGATGTATTCGCGATCCCAATCCTCGCTCAGGATATCAAACACCTCGTCGTAGCTTTTCCCTTCCTAGATTAACTTGCAATACCTGATAAGGATCTAAAGATTCCGACGCATCTTTGCCGTTTCTTCTTCGAACTTCCGATCCTTCTCTGCCATTTCTTCTTCGAAATTCCGATCCATCTCTGCCAGTAGCTTCTCGTATCTCTGTCTGGCTTCGTATGCACCCTGGCACTTGAATTGCTGACTCAACGGCTACATATGAACCTATTAATGTATGTAAATACAAATAAATTGCTATATCTATGTGCCACTCGTTATTCTTTACCGTTTTCCTGATTGCACTGGGCCTCTCAGATAATCGAGGGTATGCTCGCGATCGGAACCTTCGCTCAAGATGTCGATTGCCTCGTCGAAACTTTTTCCGGCTGAAAGCAAATCTGTAAACCTATTGAATTTATCCCTATATTCCGCAAGCAACTGGTCTTTCTCTACCATTTCCTCGCTGAGCTTCCTATCCTTTTCAGATATTTCCCTGTCCTTTTCGGCTATTATCTGATCCTTCTCGGCCATCTCCTCGTTGTGCAACCGGTCCTTCTCGGCTATTATCTTCTCATATATCTGACTGGCCTCATATCTGCCCTGACACTCGAATTGCTAGCTAAGCGGTTCCATAGCACCCACTCCTTCACTAAAGTAGTCATTTCCGACTATATTGTATTTTTCCTCCAATCTGCCCAGGCGCTCGGCCAGGGAAACCCTGTCGTTCCAGATGATATTGGCCATGTCCAGGACCTCGTTGAGATGCGTCTCCCTGCCCCTGTCCACGCCGTAGTATTTCACGCCGGCGATATCGGAGCCCTCCAGAGCGGAATCGTCGCCGCCGCAGACCTTGTGGAAGGTCGTATCGAACGAGAGCACAGCGCACCTGTTGGTCCCGCTGGGCTGCAGGTCGAACCATGCCAGCCTCGTCCTGCGGAGGGATCTGAAATCGTCTCCGGGCTTCAGCTGGGATGCGATCAGCCGGGACAGGTAGTAAACCATCCTCTTAGCCTTCGCCTCGTCCGGCTCGCTGTACCCTTGGATGTCAACGGCCATGATCAGGTGGTAATCCTCGCCCGATATGTCGAACCTGGTATCGAGGTATATCGACTTCTCGCCGCCCTCCTTCATCTCCGTTGCGCCCATCCGCGCCTGGTCGCCTTCCCCCGGGATCATAGATATGATCTCTTCCCTGGTCAGATCCCTCAGCTCGGGGTACGAATCGCGGATGATCTCCGCTAGGAAAGGCTTGAAGCTCACCACCATCTTGGCTTTCGCGTCCAGGCTCAGCCTGTCCAGCCGGATGTCTGTGTTTGATATGTTGATCTCTTCTTTCATTTGCATCCCCGCCGGCCGCAGGAGTCGGCGGAGGGCGTTCGTTCGGACGGCTATTTATTGGAGGTAGCGTACGGTTACGGTCAGGGGATCGGATGTCGGAATGATGGTGGAGAGAGGAGGAATCGGGGAGAAATCGGAGAGAAATCAGGAAAAATGGGGAGGATGGCAGATGGTTGTGCGGGATCAGGATGATTTTCTGCAACATTTGCTCCGAAAATCGTTTCCATTGAAGAATCCGCATCAACCCATGCAGACATGTCCAGACTATCAGAAAGAATCTCGAATCACCTTTTTTCCACAGGAACGAAAGTTCAATTGCAGGCATCCCCTAAGCTGCCGGCCGGAAATCGTATTCACTGTGCCAGATCGCATTGATGATTCATGGAGGCGATGGTTCCGATCCCGCCCTCGGGCGACCATCGTTTCCATTGGAATCGGTGGCCGTTTATCTCCCCATCCAGCACGGCGAAGATACCCAATGCTATCAGGAGTATTCCGCCGGTCATCCCCGCGATCCTACCGAACCTGTTCCCGAACCGCCCGCCGATGTACAGACCCAGGGCGCTCATCGCG
>CAMMYR010000076.1 GCA_946528255.1 uncultured Methanomicrobiales archaeon
CTCGTCCTCGCTGGGGTTCACGGGGCATCTGAGGGTCACTTCTGCCATGGTGGGGAGACCGGGGTCCGGTTATTAAGCGGTATTCCCGCAGACGCTCAGAAACGTTTTATACATACAGCGTTGTATCTTCGAAGATGGAATTCCAGCTCATGCACGGGGAGGTACAGGTAGCGGATGTCATCATGGACGACGACCTGGGCATCATCACGGAAGTCGTGGATGTGATGTCCCCTGCGGACCTGCCGGTGGGCACCGCCTGCGGCGGAACCCTGGATGCGGGATGGCTGAAGGCATGGTGGATGCGCCGCTCCATCCCTGACGGCCGCGATGGGATCGGCGGAGTGCTGGATGCGCTGGACGCGCCGACCGCTTACGCGCTGGCTATGCGCTCCAAGGGATTGAGCCTCTCGGATCAATATTGGATAAGGGAATCCGGCTCGGATGACAGGTGGAGGGATGCGAACCTCTTCGACCATCCGTTCTCCGGAACCATGGGGGACCTCCTCCTAGGGAGCTCCGCTCCGGAGGAGGGGGACCCCTACGATTCCCCCGATGGCACCACGGAAGGTATGCTCAGGAAGCGCTGGAAAATCATCGATGGGGAGCGCTACCTGGTCAAGGGTGGGAACCCGCCGTCCTTCCAGGAACCGTTCAACGAGGTGGCTGCTTCTGCGCTGATGGATGCTCTGGGCATCCCTCACACGGAATACAAGCTCGTCTGGATAGACGACCTTCCGTACAGCATCTGCAGGGATTTCGTGACCAGGGATACCGACCTGGTATCCGCAGGGAGGATAGCATCATCACAGGCATGCCCCAACCACGTGTCCCTCTACGAGCACTATCTGGCTATGTGCAACGGCTTCGGAATCGATGCCCGCCGCGAGACGGAGATGATGCTCACCGTGGATTACATCATGATGAACACCGACCGCCACATGAACAACTTCGGGCTGATCCGCGACGCCTCCTCCCTGGAGTACATCGGCGTGGCGCCGATCTACGATACCGGCACATCGCTGTGGGCGGACACCGGGAAGCCGGAACCCGGATGCAAGCCCTTCCGGAGGACGTTCGACGAGCAGATCGGATTGGTATCCACGCTGGATTGGTTCGATGCGGATGCGGCCTACGGGGCTCTGCCCGAGATACGCGAAGGATTGTCGGAAAGGGGATTCCTCGGCGATGGGAAGGTGGATGCCATGATGCGCACCCTCGAACGCAGGATAGGCAGGGTGGAGTCGCTGAAGCGAGACGTCCAGTCGATTCCTATTCCGAGAAAACGTTACATGTAACAAAAATCCGGAATAGGATTCCCCGCACCCCCTCCCCGACCGAGAATGCTTTAACCTCGGATGCATCCCCCACCGTATGAGGGCCGAGATACTATCGGAGGCGGCGAGGCGGAGCATATTCTTCTCCCCCGACGCCCTGGAGATGATACTCTCCAACAACGATCCGATAGCTTTCAGCAACACGGTCTTCGCCAACCTCGCCCGCAACATGGCCTTCGTCGATAAGAAGGCCATAATGGACTGCATCGCGGGGGATGTTACGCTGCACGTGTCCGAGCCGGATGTGAGGCAGCACAACAAGTTCACCCCGGACATCCATGTGATGAAAGGCACCGATATCACAGGGGAATCCACCTGCGAGGGGAAGATCAACGATTTCGCCCAGTACTTCCAGAGCCGGTACATCGCCCTCAGGAGGCTCATCGAGAAGCGCCCGGATTTCGGCAGGGCCATGGACATCGCCAAGGCGGTGACCATGGACAGGGAGACCCACGTGGTCGGGATAGTGTACGAGAAGAACGTCACCAAGAACGTGCACAGCATGGTCACCCTGGAGGATGCGACGGGGACCATGAAGGTCCTGATCGGGAAGGATTCGCCGCTGGCGGGGATGACCTTCGTGGACGACGAGGTCGTGGGGATGGTCGTGAAGCCCAACGTCAGGAGGGACCTGTTCATCGCCCAGGAGTGCGTCCGCCCGGATATACCGAAGAAGAACGCCTGGGAGCCCACGGATTCGGTGTCGAAGATAGCGTTCCTGTCTGATGTGCATGTGGGGAGCACCACCTTCCTGGAGGACGACTGGCACAGGATGGTCAAGTGGCTCAAGGAGAACGCGGTGAAGCAGGAGATCAACTACATCGTGTTCCCGGGGGACGTCGTCGACGGGATCGGCGTGTTCCCGGATCAGGACAAGGAACTGGTGATCAGCGACATCTACCAGCAATACGACAAGCTGGCGGAGTACCTCAAGGAGATCCCGGACCACATCAAGATGGTCATACACCCGGGGAACCACGATGCGGCGCGCCTGGCTGAGCCCCAGCCCGCGCTGAACCCGAAATTCACCAAGGCCTTCGATTCCAACATCCTCATGGTCGGGAACCCGATCTACCTGGAGGTGGAGGGCAGGAAGGTCCTGACCTACCACGGCAAGAGCATGGACGATTGGATCGCGGCCGTGCAGAACCTGACTTACGACAATCCGCTGAATGTCATGAGGGAGATGTGCGCCAGACGCCATCTCGCACCTATCTACGGGCAGAGGAACGCCCTGGCGCCGGAGAAGAAGGACTACCTGGTGATGGACACCATCCCGGACATCTTCGTATCGGGGCATGTGCACGGCGTGGGCCAGATGGTCTACAACGGCGTGAGGCTCATCAATGCATCCACCTGGCAGGACCAGACCGAGTACCAGAGGATGCACAACTTCAACCCGGATCCTGGGATAATGCCTACCGTGGACCTCGCCACCGGCAGGATCGAGATGCACGACTTCCACAGCATCCGATGTTCTGAACGCGGCGGTGTTCCGTGAGAGGGGGTTGGTTTCCCCCTGATAAAAATGCAAATAGACGTACTGGCTATTATGCAAGTGAAGAGAAGATGGGAACCGAACAATCCAGGTGGAAAAATTATACCTATGATAATTCCGAGTGATGCTAAGAAGCACTGCTCCCACGATGCGCGATCGGTCCCAACACACACCGCCGGGGCAGCATTCGAGCAATCCCCCGCATCTGGGACATTTGGGTTTGATGTCCTCGCTGCCGCGCAGCATCCTCATCCTCTTCCCGCAGAGGTCGCATCTATGAGCCTCCTGCCTGTATTGCTTCCCTTTGCTGGGGGAGTAGATGCGGACTATGGGTTTCGATTCGATGTTCCCGCATTGGCATCCGTAGGCCACGGATTCCATGTAGAACTCCGCATCAGGCTCCGACTCCAGGATCCTCTTGGCCCTCTCCCCGAACCTCCCTTCGAGTATATCCTCCCTTATCTTGGGATGATTGGGCATCGAGAGGAACCCGAATCCCGTGAGGATCGTGGTATGGTAATCGCAGGAACTGCAATAGTAGACGTCACCGCTGCCCATATCCGTCACCTCGGCTCGTCCTCGTCATAGGGTATGCACAGCGATTCGCAGAGCGAGTGGCACATCTCCTTCCTCATCTGCCTCATGGACAGGATTATCTCCCTGTAGGTCATGATCTCCTCCTCGTCGCAGAAGATATCCAGGATGACCTGCCCGGACGGGGTTATGGACCATCTGTTCTCGGTCCTGCCCTTCTCCAGCCAGCCCTTGTCCAATAAGGGCTCCAACACGTTCCTCCTGAACGCGTTGGACAGGGCCTGCTTGGATTTGGAGCCGTCCTTATTGTCGTATCTCCACACGTCGGCCTCATCCATCATGCGGATGATCGAAGCGTTGGTGTGGGGGCGGCCGTCCAGGGATGCAAAGAATGCCAGGTACCTGACCATCTCCTCCTGCGGGGGGTCGATGTTGAAGGTCTCCACCATCTTAGGGGGGTAGACGGCCCTGGCATCCCCGAATGGGGATCCCTCCTCGATGAGCTCCTTGTACCGATCTATCGGGACGTTATGCTCCTTCACCCTGACGGTGAACGGTATCGTGCCGGGATTCATCATGCAGGCGCACATGGCGGCCGCGGCGTACTCGGAGGATCCGGATGAGATGTTCACATAGATGTCCACGAACCTGCCGAAGAGCTCCCTCTCCTGCCTGATGATGTCGTTGACCTTCCGGAGCATCTCGCTGTACCTGTAGACCTTGGAGTTGTGCGCGATGATCTCGACATCCCTCTTGGAGAGCACCTGCTCCCTGATCTCGCGGATCAGGCCCTCGTAGAAGTCCCTCCGGTCGTCGCCCTCCTTGCTCATGTATATCACATGCGCGCGGTCGGCCTCGTAGTACACGATGGGGTCCGAGACCTTGACGGTCTCGAACGTGGTGCACGATATGACGGTGGTGGTCTTCTTGCCCGATTCGGTGGTCATTGGGATGCTCTCCTTTCTGGGTCATTCTTCCTTTTTCTTCTTGGCGGACTTCTCGACGTGGTTGCATTGCTCCGCCCAATCGGGAGCCTCGTACCATTCCTCGCCGTTCCTCTCCTTGAAGTCGGTGATGCTTGGATTGTAGCACTCCTTGAACAGTCTGTCAAACTCTTCCTTGTCCATCTTCCTCGCTCCTTGTCTACCCCTCGGGGCTCCGCCCCGGGGGCTCTCTGCCCGTATATCTCGTTCCTGCGATATAAGGAACCGATTGTTTACTCCGTTACAATCCCGAGGGTATACGGACGATCATATCTCATTCCCGAAACCGCTGCAACGTGGGCATGCCCTGTAGCGACCTTCATCGCCGACATATATGCGGTTGCAGTTGTAGCACTCGTAGAATCTGACCCTTCCGACCTCGTTCCCGAACGATCCGCATTCGGGACACATCCTATAGCGACTCTCGTCGCCTGGATATA
>CAMMYR010000077.1 GCA_946528255.1 uncultured Methanomicrobiales archaeon
ATAGCTGGCATTCTTAGATCCCATCTCCTTGATGAGTATCGACAGCAGGGTGTGCTTCCCGCCGAACCTGGAGACCAATCCAGAGATCTCCTTGGAATACTGGGCGGAGAACAGTCCGGATGAGGAGTGGGAGATCGATCCTGGGACCATGGTGTAGAGGTTCCCCATGCGCTTGGAGATCAGATGATCTAGGCTCTCCTGCGCCAGCGATCCGTCCGCATCGAAGACGAGGCGGTAGGTGGCATCGCGGCCGCCTATGTAGAACGTATACTCCACGGTCATACCGCCTGCGACACCGGCCATCATGCGGTCCCTGGCCAGAGCCGCGAGATTGTCTGGATGGGTCAAGGAGTCCAGTGCATCGATACCGCTATCCATCAGCATCTTCGCGAACTTCTCAAGGACCACCCTATCGGAATCGGCCATGCTGGAAGAGCAACTGTATGTGCCGAGCGTCTCCCTCAGGAACTGTATGGAATCCACCAGGCTGCTCTTGCCTGATCCGTTCTCCCCGTAGATGAAGGCGTGGTTCTTGACGCCGCCCCCGCGCTCCGACAGGTCGAATTCTATGCGATCGAAAATGAGGAAATTCTCCAACCTTATTCTCCTTAGCATCTCAATCGTATGATTGATTGAATTAGCGGATATATAATTATCGATTAATAGGTAATTTCACGAAATTTTTTACTGAATATTGGTATTAATTCTGGATACATGAACTATAACATGCTGGAATGCGATTATGTAGGAGTATCGGAAACCGGTCGCTCCCGGGTGCTGAGAAGGCATGCCCGCCCCTCCGGGGGCGGGAATGGGTTTACACACCCTCGCGGGCGCTTCATCCTGATCAGGGTGAATGCGGCCAGCAGCACCACGGTGATTACGAGCACCGCCAGGAGCGCGATGATGAACATATCGTCGTCCGGCAAAATGCCCGGCTCGTCGCGGTCTATGACGATATCCCCGGACGCGGTCAGCCTGAGATCCCCGGTCGTGCCTGGCTCTATGACGAACCTCCCGTCGGTCACCGCCACGTCGTTGAACGACAGTACGATGGAGGACCCGTCCTTCACCACGTACCCGGGATCCAGGCTGTACTCCGCCGTATGGGTCCCGAATACGAGCTCTGCAGTGGATGTGCCCTTGAAGGTCACGCCGTCCAAGATGATGCTCATGCCCTTGAGCGGCGACACGGTGACATCGTAGATCGTCTTCACCAGGGTGGCGGATACGCTCCCGGGGGCGCCGATCCTGGCGCTGCCGTCCAGGCCCCAGCCGGCCAATGCCTTGAGGGCGGATGCCCCCTCGTAACCGGGCAGATCGTAGTCCGGGGCGGCCACATAGGCCTCCAGTATATCCCTGGCGGAGGACGCCATCAGCGTCATGTAGAGGACGCCGTTGATGTAGAACTCCGTGCTCCTGGGCTCGATCCCGTCGATGGTCATCCCGTCGCAGTCGGATCCCGCATATGCCAGCATCACATTCCCGGTATCCGATGCGATGTTTCCGATGACGGTGCCGTTCCCTCCGATAGTCCCCTCGGTTCCGATTATCAATCCGGTGCCTTCGCCGGGATCGGCCATCAGTATGATGGATGCATCCCTGTTCTCCAAGGTCCCCAAGACTGACAGGGCGGTTATCTCTATGGTTCCGGCTCCGGATGCCCCCTTGTAAGCGACCATGGTGCCGTACAGGGTGTTCGTGCCGAAAATCAGCTTCAGGACCCCGCCGTCATGGACCGTCGCGGTGCCACGGACCGTGAACATGCCGCCCTCGACCGAAACGGTCGAGCCGGCGATCGAAGCCGTGGCGCCCTTGTCCACGGTGAGCCCGCCTTCGGCCACGGTCAGATCCATGAGATCCACCGTTCCCTCCTCTATGGACATGAGCCCTCCCGCTATCGTTCCCGACAGTGCCAGCTTCCCTCCGTCGGATAATATCTTAGACCCTTCCATGTTGACCGCCTGCACGGAAGCCGCTCCCAACGGGAGGCCTCCGCGCACGGTACCGGAGTATGTTCCAGAAGTCGCATCCAGGCAGGAATCCCCCGAGAGGGCGATGTCCGCTTTCAATACGGCCTTCCCGCCGGCGAATTCCATCGTTATTCCATCAAGCTCCAGCTCTGAACCGTATTCCACCTTCCCGTAGACGGTCACGGCGCCGCCCTCGGCGGCGCCCTCGACCGCCAGGTCGACGGTCGTGAACACTATGCCATCATCTGTCTCGTATGTCGCACCCGCTATGGACTGGAATGCCTCCAGATCCGAGGGCCCGGATACCGCCAGGTAACCTGTGACCGATGCCTCGAGCCTGTCGTTCTCGGCCGGGCGCACATTGCCCTGGTACGCATCCAGCGTTCCCGCTATCGCGAGATCGTGCGTTAACGGCGCCGTGGACGTCGCCTTCGGGTTCAGGAACAGTATCTCCCCTCCCTCCAGCACTCCACCTTCCTCCACCGTCAGATTGCCGGAGATGGTCAGCGTCCCGCCGACCCTTACCGTCCTCTCGGCCGGAATCGTCACATCGCCGTCCACCTTCCCGTCGCCCACGGTTATCACAGCGCCGGGCTCGGAGAGCCTTATGGCCGGGATCAGTCCGGAGTAGTAGATATCGCCGTCGGCATTGACCGTCCTGGCGCAATAGGCCGTCGCCTCCGGCGCGACGAGCTGCCCTCCGGACATCTGCAGCAGCACGCCCTGGATGTCCGTGAAGGATGCCCCGGTCTGCCTCCCGCCCTTCTGCACCGTCACGGTCGCATCCGATCCTATGGCGCATCTGCCGTCCACCAGGACCACATCCACCGTCTCCCCGTCGTGCACGGTGAACCCCATGTCGAGGTCGGCGATCGATATCTGCACTGTCCTGCTGTCAGCCTGGCTCATCATGGACAGGGCCGAGCCGTAGGGCTTGTAGTAGTACGTCTTGCCACCTGAGGATGTCATGGAATACATCCCGCCGATGTACGGCGCGGACAGCGGCACAACCGTCTCTATGGTCCCCTCGGCCACGAATGTTATGCCGGCTCCGATGCTGAGCACGAAGCTCCCGTCCAGGGATAATTCGTCCTCATCGTCGACGAACACCCTCGGATCCTCCGCACCGCCGTTCAGGAAGGATATCTCCGCATCCCTGGCGGTCCCCGAGGGTATCTGCGGGCCCTTGGTCAGGGTCACATCCCCTTTGACGTACACGCGCTGCTCCACCTGCCCGTCGACCTTCGCCTGGAGTATCCCCATGGTGAACCCGGTGGCGTATGTCGCGTAGACCTTCGCGTCCTCCACCGCCACACCGGGCTTGAACTCCACCACGAAGTCGGGATCCTTCTCCTTCAGCGAGGAGGATACCGGCCCCTGGTAGGCGCACACGGATATCCCGCCGAAAGCGCCGTCTACCGTCAGGGAGGTGCCGTTGCCCAGCACCAGCCTGTTCTTATCGGCGTCCTCCCCCTGCATGGTGCCGTACACGTTGACCATGCCCAGGGGGCCCACAGCGGTCATGCAGGCGTACGCCGTCCCTATGGAGCCGAGCTCCATCCTGACGCCGTGGGAGATGGTCAGCGGAGCCGGGACGACAGTCTGGGTATCGTATATCGCCACTATGGGCTCCGCATACTGGCTGGTGGCGGAGTTGGTGACGATCGTACCGTACATGGACGGGGCCAGCAGCCCGCGGGGGTCCTCCCCTATCTCGTAGATCAGTCCTGTGACCCCCCTCATGGAGACGTCCAGGTCCCCGTCGCCGAGGATCAGCCCGACGAAGGTGTTCACCGCGAACTTACCGGTTATCCCGACGGCGCCGGCGGGCCTGATGTCTATGGCGTTCCCGCTCTTGGTGTCATCGGGGGAGAACGCCGTGGAGTACACATTGCCGGTCACGATCAGCGTGCCGAACACGGTTATGTTCTGGCCGTTCAGGCCCAGGTTCCCGGTGACGGTGACGGTGCATCCCTTGGATATGATGAGCCCGCCTTCCCTGACGATGGCGTCCACGACGGTGATGTCGTGCTTCAGCAACCCTCCGAGATCGAAGGCGTCCCCGGCGGAATCCACGTTGGACAGCTTCGCCGGATCCGCGGTGTAATTGGTGAATCCGGAGGGCCCGATCTTTCCCTCGCCGGTTATCCTGCAGCCTGGGGTGTCCTGGAGGTCCACCAGCGTCCCGAGGACGGTCACCGTCCCCTCTATGTCCTGGGTGGCCCCGACCTTGACGGTGGCATCCGGCTTGATGACCAGAGTGGCGCCGGAGCCCACTACCAGCTTCTTGACGGTGGCCGCGGAGAAATCGACGTCGGAGTTCTGGATCACGGTCCCGATGACGGTGGAATACTCTATGAACGAATCCCCGGACTTCTGGACCAGGAGCTGGGGCGCCAGCTTCGCCACGGGGCTCCCGCCGTCGGAGACGGCGTTGAGCCGGATGCCGTCCACGACGGCGCTGTCCGCTTCGGCGAAACCCTTGGTCAGCGCGATGCCGCCCGCGGAGACCGCTCCGGCGGCTATCCTGGGCTGGGCGTCCTTGTAGACGTCGATCTCCAATGCCGTCCCTATATCGGCGATCATCAGGTCGATAACGGTCGAGAGCCCCCCGTAGGAGATCCTGACCGACGACGTGATATCGTCGCCCGGATGGATCTTCAGCTCATCGGGCCCGGTTACGGCGGGGCCGAATGACATCGATGATTTGACGGTGCCGCCGTAGGTTACCGGCCCGCCGGCGCGGGTGTAGACGTAGGCGGACTGCAGATCCGCCACGGCGGCCAGCAGCCGGTGCAGCCCGGCCACGCCC
>CAMMYR010000078.1 GCA_946528255.1 uncultured Methanomicrobiales archaeon
CGTCCTCATAGGTATACTCCTTCCCGGGCTTGCGTTCCCTGAAGGGTATGATGTATTCGGAAACATAGGGATTCAGAGCGTGTGTGTCCCAATTATCGATATTATCGCTCATTCGGCATCCTTCTTCTTTTTCTTGTTGTTGTCTTCGATCGTTTGGATATTGGTCTTTGCGCCGCGGTATTTCTGGTGCGTGGCATTCCCTAAGCGGGCGCGACGGAAGTTCCTTTCGAACATCCGTATGGCCGTCTCTCCGCGGAGGTTCACTCCTTCGGCCATCACATTCTCGTCCGGAATCTTGGTGTAGACAGGTATCTTCTCGTCGGATTTAATCGAATCCGCTTCTTTTTTCACGGATTCGCACATGATGCCGATTCTTGTGACAAATTCTAGTCGATTTTTTCCAAAGTTTTTTGAATAATATCGACTATATAGTTTCCAAGATCCGAGGGGGCCGAATCGCATGGATTATCCGAGGGAATCATACGTCCGCAAACTGAACGGTAGGATCGGCAACGGCCTGATCAAGGTGATAACCGGTTCCAGGAGGGCCGGAAAATCGTTCCTGATGAACAACCTGTTCTACAGGAGCCTCCTGGATTCAGGCGTCAGCGAGTCCGATGTACTGCGCTTCGCATTCGACTCGGACGACGATCTCGATCTCCTCGACCGCTTCTATCCGGAGGAGGAGACCAGGATAAAGCAGAGGGGAGGGGGCCATCTGGTCAACTCCAGGAAATTCAGGGCCTTCGTGAAGGACTGGGCGGACGGCAGGGAGCATCTCTTCCTGCTATTGGACGAAGTGCAGCTGCTGGATGGGTTCATAGGCACCCTGAACGGCTTCCTGGGGCGCGGGATATACGATATCTACGTCACGGGATCGAACTCCAGATTCCTCTCATCGGACATCGCGACCGAATTCAGGGGGAGGGGGAGCATCGTCCATGTGCTTCCCCTGTCCTTCTCGGAGTACATGGAAGGTGCCGATGCCGCCCCCGAGGCCGCGTGGAGGGATTACATCGAAACCGGCGGCATACCGATCGTGGCCAAGATGAAGGACAGGGAGGAGAGGAGGATATACCTCCGGGATCTGTGCGAGCAGACCTACCTCAAGGACATAATAGCCAGGAACCGTATCCGCAACACCGCCGCGCTATCCGATGTGTTCGACATCTCTGCTTCGCTCATCGGCTCGCCGGTCAATCCGACCAGGATAGCGGACACCTTCGGAACGGTGCTCGGCAAAAGGATCACGGACGACACCGTATCGGAGTACATAGGGTTCTTCGAGGATGCATTCATACTGTCCAAGGCCAGGAGATACGATGTCAAGGGCCGCAGGTACATCGGTACGCCCTACAAGCTCTATTTCGAGGACATAGGCGTCCGCAATGCGAGGCTGAATTTCAGGCAGATCGAGGAGACCCACATCATGGAGAACATACTCTACAACGAGCTGCGGTTCCGCGGGTTCAATGTGGATGTCGGGGTCGTCGGCGTGAGCGAGAAGACGGATAGGAACGACAGGAACGGGGATCCGATCTACGCCACCAGATCGCTGGAGGTGGATTTCGTAGCGACCTCCGGGGATATGAAGTTCTACATCCAATCCGCATTATCTCTGGACGGGTCCGGGAAGGAGGACAAGGAGAAGAGGCCCCTCAGGAGCATAGACGATTCCTTCACCAAGATCGTGGTGACCAAGAACGGCCCGAACGCATTCCGCGATCCGGACGGCGTGATCACCATGGATCTGTTCGATTTCCTCCTGGGATGGGATCCGGAAAAGCGACGACAGCGGTCACCGAACCCGGTGTTCGATGAATGCCGGATGATATGTGCCAGATGACGGAAACCATTTGATGGGTTGCCATGTTTATTATAAATATTATTAACCCATGTCGCACGTTATAGTCAATCGCGCGCGCATACACGCCTTATGCAGGTATGCAGGCAGCGCATGGGAATCGATAAGATGGGCGGAGAGAAGAATCATCGCCAATCCGGCTCCGGAGCCGGTTTGGGAAGCGGGACCTCCGGGAACCGCACCAGGAAAGAGAAGTACAGGGCCCTGGTGGCCATGATAGCGCTCGCAGCGGTGCTGTCGGCATCCGTGGTCGTCGCCACCGCGCCCCAATCGGAGGCAGCGGTGACCGTCACCATGGATTGGGACCCCGCCACCAAGGTCCTCACGCTGGATTCCGAGACATCGGGTCCGATGGCCGATTACACCGAAAGCTCCACCAGGCCGTGGGAAGGCCGTGCGGGCGAGGCTAAGACCGTCGTCTTCGGCGACAAGCTCACCCACATAGGCGCTTATGCGCTGTACGGGTTCAGCGCCGCGGAATCGGTCACGATCCCGTCATCGGTGGAATCCATAGGATCAAAGGCCTTCGGCTCCATGTCCTCCCTGAAATCATTCACGGTGGATTCCAACGAGACCCTGATGGCGGCCGACGGTATCCTCTACACCGCCGAGGCGGGCCTCCCCGGGACGCTGATCCAGTATCCCCCCGCGAAGACGGGGACATCCTTCGCCCTCCCGTCCTCCGTCACCGAGATCGCCCCGTACGCCCTGGCCGGGTGCGGGACCCTGACCTCCGTTTCCCTGGGCAGCAACATCATCACTATAGGCGAGGGCGCATTCGAGGATGCGTCCGGCCTGGTTTCCATCTCGATCCCCAGCTCCGTATCCTCCATCGGCAACTGGCCGTTCAAGGGCGCATCATCCCTGAAGACCATCTCCGTCGATCCCTCGAACATCACCTATTACTCCGAGGCGGGAGTCCTGTTCAAGCGCGGATCATCCCCCAACGAGACCCTGCTGTGCTTCCCTGCCAAGAACCCCGGCATTATGGAGAACGCCCCCGATGTGTACTCCGGGAGCACCAACGTCCTCACCAGATACTACGATTCCGCCGGGAACGCCCATATCAGCGGCAAGGTTACTGCTTACGTCATTCCCTATAATACGAAAACCATCGCGCCCTATGCCTTCTATAAGGCCGAGGTCACCGATCTCAGCATCACCCACGATGTCGAGACGATCAAGGAATACGCTTTCAGCCACTGCGAGAGGCTGATGTCTATCTCCCTGCCGGCATCCGTGAAGAACATCGGAGCATACGCGTTCTCCAGCTGCTACACGCTGGTGGCCCTGCAGATGCCGGCTATGAAATTCACGGCCGGCAACGAATTCGCCGACTGCAAGAGATTGTCTGTGCTGATGGTCGGAGCGGGAACCAATCCCACCATCCAGAGCAGCTCCCTTCCTGCAACTTCGTTCTCAGGTGCTACCAAATGGAGGGCCTGGGGCACTTCGTCTTGGGGGGATGAGTCTACATTAACCACTAGCCTTGCGGCGGGGACCACATACTACCGTGCTGCGGTATCCGGATTCAAGATTGATGCCGATTCCGGTGTGAAATACCAGAAAAGCGGCACCACACCTACATCATACCCCTCCAGTTTCAACGGGAATTACTATCATGTTTTAGCGAAAGATGCGGATGACATAGTGCTCAAATTCGTCACCGGAGACGGTACCAATCTGGGTATGGAAGATAACAGCTATTTAACAAACATTTCAATCATGTCATCAGCCAGATCGTATCTGTTGCACGAGGGGATAACATTCATCTGCGGGGCCTGTTTCACGGAGATACGCACCCCCATAGTGCCTCTTCCGGAAAGCGTTCAGACGGTAGGGTATGAGAACGTCAAGTACAACAAATACCTCGAAATGATGGTGGTCCCCAAGAACCTGGCAACTCTTAACAACGGGGCGTTCTCCATTCCTGTCAATATTTGCGGCCTGGTGGTGGATCCCGATAATCATAACTTCAGATATGTGGATGGAATCCTGTATAGCTATGATATGACTCAGGCTGCCCAGTCATACAACACCGGCAAACATCTCATTGTCGAGAAGAGCGTCACCGCGTTGCTCCCCGGCAGCTTCAGGGAGAACGGACCCCTGACGGCTACTTTCCCGGAGGGGACGGTCGAGATAAAGATCATCGGCAATACCTTCCATTTCATGACGCAGAACCTCCCCGGCCTAGCATACGTCTATTTGCACGGGATGAAGGTGACCAGCAAAGTAGAATTATTCGATTCGAGGGGCGGATCCCCACGTGTCATGGAGATCGGATCTGAAAGCGTGATCAATGCCAATATGTCGGCCGGCCGTCCCCTGGGAATCAACATCTTCATCATAGATATGGAAGGAGGCATGAGCGCTTCCCGCATACCCCAGATGTATAACCCGAACACCAAAGCGGGATTCGCGCATTTGGATGTGAAATACTACGATCTCGACGATCTCGCCAGTATGAACATGGACGTCACCAAATGTACGCAGGTCAACGGTTCAACCATATTGCAGAAGGGGCACGCCTATGTCATGTACCGTCCCAGCGATGGTTACCTGGGGGTTTCCAACTACGGCACGACTGCCGGGCTATCCACCAATACCATCAAGTACTGTGTAGCCGGCGATGTCCTGGTGATAACGGGAACCGGTTCCCTTGCGAACTACACAGCCGGCAGTGCGCCCTGGTCTTCCTTGCTGAACAGTGGAACGATTAAGCACGTCTACATCACCGAAGGCATAACGGGCATCGGCAACTATGCATTCTACAACACAGGGGGGCACATCCAGTCTGTTTCCCTTCCATACGGCCTGCAGACCATCGGCGCTCACGCTTTCGACGGCTGTAGCATGAACCGCCAGTACCTCCCCAATGCCGTGACGACTATAGACGTCACCGCGTTC
>CAMMYR010000079.1 GCA_946528255.1 uncultured Methanomicrobiales archaeon
TGCTCCATGGCCATCATGTAGATCTTCCAGATGATTATGGCCAGGACGATTATCAGCATCGTCATGGCTATCTTGTGCAGGACGTACAGGGCATTCAGGACAGCGCCCACGATCCTCAGGCCGGGGTCGATGAACAGGACGAGGGTGATCGCCACGACGCCCAGGGTCAGCATCCTCTTGAAGCGCTTGTAGTCGGCGTCGAACGTATCCTCCTTGAGGAGCCTGGAGAGGGTGGGGACGAGGATCCTGAGTACCAGGATGCCTACGCCCAGGAAGATTATGAGGGTGACGATGAAGGGGAAGTAGGGGCTGCTGAACGGCTCCGGAAGGGTGTTGTCTATCAGGCCCAGGAACTTGTTGAAGCTGCCGGAGGTATCGAAGGAGGACACCACATCGACGTTGAACTTGAGGATCGTCTGATCCCAGCTGTCATCCTGCAGATCGGTGATGAAGATCCCCAGGACCACGCGGGCATCCTTGTGGGACGGCGTGACCTCCTTGACCGTTATTTTGTACTCCTGCTTGACGAGGTCCTTCCCGTCCTTGTCGCCCGCGGGCATCAGGGTGATGTTGCGGAGCTCGTCGCCGTACACGTCGGTGGTGCCTTCGACGGAGTAGAACGCCACATCGAGCACATGATCCGTGTAGTTCTGGATGTATATCACGAAGGTCTTGGAGTGGCCGTTCCCTATCTCCACGTCTATGGCATCATCGAGTCTGATGTACCCCGGCAGGGAAACCTTGTAGTCCGTCGGCTCGAGCGCGTCGGCCTCCTCGTGGTCGAATGCGGGCATGGCCAGGGCCGATACCAGCATCACCGCGAGCAGCGCGAACGCAGCTATCCTGTTCCTCATCCTCATCATAATCACTCTCTGCATAGAAAACGGTTAGCCGTCGAAGGAACCGTTCCCCTCCTTGAATTCGATATCCATCTTGTTGTATGGCATCTCTATGCCGTTCTCCTCCATCGCGGCGTATAGGAGCTTCCTGATCTTCTTCTCGTTCATCCTGAAGAGCGTGGTGACCGAGAAGCTCATGAGGATGCCCGATTCCTCGAAATCCAGGAGCTCGACATCAGGCGCCATCTCCGCATCCGGATCGGCGCCGGGGAGCTCCTCCGCGAACTTCAGGAGGGTCTTCTCGACGTATTTGATGTCCGTTCCGTACGGGACCGAGAACTCCACGCGTGTCCTGCAGCTGTCCCTCTCGACGTCCGAATTGATGTATGTGAGGGATTCCAGCTTGTTGTTGGGGACGATGATAATGCGGTCCCTCTTGGTCCCCCAGAACTCGCTGTACATCAGCTTGATCTTCTTCACTATGTAGACCTTCTCCCCGACCTGGACGTAGCTGCCCTCCCTGTACCTGCGGGTGAGCAGGATGGCGGCCCCTCCGAACGCCTGGGCGAGGAGGTCCTTGGCGCATATCGCTATGCCTAGCGCCACGAATCCGCCGCCCGCGACGATGGCGAGGACGTCCCTGCCGGAAATGGCCAATATCAATGCGATGCCCCCGGTCCACAGGACCAGCTTCGCTATGGCCGAGAACAGCGGCATGAGGGCGTCCACGGACAGGGGGTCGGTGCCGATCTTGATGAGGGAGCTGCGGACCGCGGCGTTGTACACCCTCCAGATGACGAAGCATGACATCGTCACGAACAGGATGTTGCACAGCCTGCGCGCACCGTACATCAGATCCGGGTCGCACCCCGCTATCTCCAGGCAGAGCCCGATGGACGAAAGGGATCCGAGGGTGCAGACTGCGAGCGGGATCGAGCGTTTGAGCACCCTCTTGCGGGCATCCGAGATAACTATCTCCCTCTTCTCTATGAGCACCCAATACACAGCGTATCCCAGGGCGAGGCCGGACAGGGCTATGGCTATGAGGGTGAGGGCGGCCGGGAATACAGGGGATTCAAGGATTCCCCGCAGCTCGTTGGGGAAGATGCCCAGGTATTTGTTGTAGACGTCCCCCTCGCCGAATTCGATGTAGGTCGTGACATCGAATCTGATGTTGTCCAATATGACGGTATCATCGGACAGATCGGTCACGATGATGGACAGAACCACTTCGATGTTGTCCCTGGCGGGGGCCGACTCCTCGATGGTGATCGTGTACTCGTCCATGACCTTGGCCGGGATGCCGTCTTTGGCCGCCGGAACGGTGACGTGCATATGATCGGAACCGGTGACGAATTTCGCTTCGCTGTATGTGTTGAATGTCATATCGAGGGGGTGTTCGATATCATTCTCGATGTATACCGTGAATACGGCCGACCCCCCGGCTTCTATCTCGACATGATTGATCCCGGCGCTACCCGGCCATTCGGGGATGGAGATGCGGAAATCGCCCGGATCCACAGCATCCGATTCCTCATTGGGCAGGGCGAATAGGCATAACGCAGCCGTCATAAGGATGGCGGCCGCGGCGATCGGCACACATCTCATTGCTCGGTAACTCCATTCGTGGTAGAAAACATATGCGGGTCCGGAACGGCCCGTCGGTACCCGTATGCCGGTTGGAATTGGTGGCCGGGGGAGGCCCCTCCCCCGGTCGGCAGGAAACGATACGGCGGATACTTTCAGTTGCCCTTGCCGTGGGAGGCTATGGACTCAAATACAGCGACCTCTCCCCAGAAGGC
The DNA here is from genome assembly GCA_946528255.1 of uncultured Methanomicrobiales archaeon. The sequence goes on from CAMMYR010000079.1 coordinate 2,642, forward strand.
TCCGCTAGCGACGGTCGCGAAGGCACCGCCGACAGCCATATATGATCCGGCAGCACACAGCGCGTCCGTTACGGCAGTGGCTATGGCACCGGTGCCGAAAGTGGCCATGGTTCCGAGACCGAGTCCGAAAGCGACCAACCCGGCTCCGGCTACGCAGGCGCTGATTATGGTCGCGTATTTCCCGATCGTGCTCAATCCCGCGCCACCGTATTCGAGGTCGGTCGCGCTCATATCGACGTAGCTGCTAGGCATCTCCAATGCATTTGCATATTCGCTCATTGTTATGTTCCCTCCCCGTGTAAAGAGTTGCGGAGTTATTCGTTATCATAGTATTTATGATGTTGCAGTATACACAATCATATCCCATCTGGCGTACATCATTTTTGGCTGTCGTAGAAGGCATCCATTGCGGCCATCTCTCCCCAGAAGATGCCGGTAAAGACGGACCCTCCAATACCAGCAGCTATCAATTTGGCTCCGGCTCCTGTGATGTAACTGCCGACGGTGCTGATCATGGCACTGCTGAATCCGAGCTCGATGGCGCCGCCGATGCCCGCTATAACCAAACCTGCCCCTGCTATGCAGGCGGTGACTATGGTCGCGTATTTCCCGATCGTGCCCAGTCCCAATCCTGCACCCTCGTATTCAAGTTCAGACGCGCTCATGTCGACATAGTTGGTGGGCATCGTCATCGCTTGTACATATTCGCTCATCGGTTTCTCCCTCCAGTTTAAAGAGTTGCGAAAGTATCCGCATGGAAAATATAAATATTGTTGCCGGGGCCGCTGAACGAATCCTATATCTATCCCGCGCATAGGTACTTGTGCCGTATGTCGGATGCCAAGTCCTGGAATCCTCTCCACGGGTGCCGCAAATGCAGCGAGGGCTGCGATAATTGCTACATGTACTCCACGGATGCCATGCGCGGCGTAGCATCGAAATCCTCCGTGGTGGCGGTCACCAGGGAATTCGACCTCCCCCTGAGGAAGGATAAGAGGGGTGTTTTCAAGGTGCTCCCGGGTTCCAAACTCAGCGTGAACATGACCTCCGACACCTTCATCGAGGAGGCCGACCAGTGGAGGGACGAGATCTGGAGCATCATCCGCAAGCGCCCGGACATCTAGTTCTATGTTCTCACGAAACGCGCGCACAGGATAGCCGATTGCCTCCCGGACAATTGGGGGGAAGGATATGACAACGTGATGCTGAACATCTCCGTGGAGAACCAGAGGGCCTTTGATGAGAGGTGGCCCTTCTTCGAGAAGGTCCCGGCGAAGCACAAGGGGTTCAACGTGGCCCCGCTCATCGGCCCTGTGGATCTGTCGCCCGCTTTGGCCACCGGCCAGATAGAGCACGTGGCCGTCAGCGGGGAGGCCTTCGACAGCAGGCGCCCCTGCATGCACGAGTGGATGGTCGCCATCAGCGAGGCATGCGAGAGGTACCGGGTGAACCTGGCGATCAACCTCACGGGGAACGTGTACATCAAGGACGGTCACGCCTATGAGACCAGGTCCTTCGACAGGCAGGTCCGCAACGCCTACGATCTGGGGCTGTCCAGGCACTTCAACGATGTGGAATACAAACTCCGCTCCGCTTACGATAAGCACATCCTGACGAAGGATGAGATGGTCCGCAGGGTGTACAATTCGGACAGATGCGCCCGCTGCACCAACGTCCGCTACTGCACAGGATGCGCCCAATGCATGAAATGCAAGGATGTCCAGTTCGTATCTTTGGAAGATATCCTCAGGATGCAGAGCCGATATTCTACAGTTTGTCAGTTACAATGTCTGATCGGGGTATCGCGGGGCTATTATCGTCGGATAGTCCGAAATACAGACAATGATTGTCTGATATCGAACAACAACCTTAATAACCATATTACTATGGCTTATTTCCACAAGGAGTGTACATCCTATGACGAGAATCGGAATAATCGGCGGGACCGGATACACCGGAGGTGAGCTGGCCCGCATACTGAGCACCCATCCCGGCGTCGAGATAGCTGCGATGACATCGCGCCAGAACGCCGGCAGGAAGGTGCAGGATGTGCACACGTTCCTCAAGGGCTACGTGGACCTGGAGTTCAGCGACAGCATCTCCAAGGCAAAGGACCTGGACCTGGTGTTCG
>CAMMYR010000080.1 GCA_946528255.1 uncultured Methanomicrobiales archaeon
ATACCTGAGGATCATAATTACCGCCATGGTATCCTCATGGGAGCAATAAAGCATGCTCCCCGGCTCGCGTCTCCCTTCCGCGCGTTTTTTCTAAAAGCAACTGCATCGCCGGCTCAGAAGGAATGCCAATGAGCTTCACAGACGATAAGAACATCCCGGGCGGACCGGAGAACAAGGACAGGCAGAAGTTCGAGACCCTCATGCTCCACGTGGGCCAGGAGGAGAAGGACCCTGCCTCCGATGCCAGGGCCACCCCGATATACCTGACCACATCCTACGTGTTCGACAGCTGCGACGATGCCGCCGACAGGTTCGCCCTGCGCACGCCCGGTAACATCTACTCCAGGCTGACCAACACCACCACCGATGTGTTCGAGAGGAGGGTCGCCGCCCTAGAAGGGGGCACCGCCGCTCTGGCTGTCGCCTCCGGCGCAGCCGCGATCACCTATGCGATCAACAACCTGGCCTTCTCCGGCGATCACATCGTGTCATCCACCACAATCTACGGCGGGACGTACAACTTCTTCGAGCACACGCTGAAGACCTTCGGCGTGGACTGCACCTTCGTGGACCCCACCCAGCCTGGCTGCATCGGGAACTTCGAGAAGGCCATAAGGGACAACACCAAGTGCGTGTTCATCGAGACCATCGGCAACCCCAACGCCAACCTGATCGACATCGACGCCATGGCGGAGATGTGCCACAGGCACGGCATCCCGCTGGTGGTGGACAACACATTCGCCACACCCTACCTCTTCAGGCCCCTTGAGCACGGTGCGGACATCGTGGTGGAATCGGCTACGAAATTCATAGGCGGCCACGGCCTGGCCCTTGGAGGGCTAATCGTGGAGAACGGCAAGTTCGACTGGGCGGCCAGCGGGAAGTTCAGGCACCTGGTGGAGCCCGACCCCAGCTACCACGGCATCAGCTTCGCCAAGGACGTCCCCGACTGCCCGTTCTGCACCAGGATCAGGGCCCTCATCCTGAGGGACATGGGCGCCTGCCTGTCCCCCGTTCACTCGTTCATGTTCATACAGAGCCTGGAGACCCTGTCGCTGAGGGTTGAGAGGCACGTGTACAACGCGCTCCGCGTGGTGGAGTTCCTTAGCAAGCACCCCAATGTGCAGAAGGTCAACCACCCCAGCCTGCCGGACCATCCCGACCACGCGCTCTACCAGCGCTACTTCCCCAACGGGGCGGGGTCCATCTTCACCTTCGAGACCAAGGGAGGGAAGGAGGGTGCCAAGAGGTTCTCCGACTCGCTGAAGATGTTCTCCCTGCTGGCCAACGTGGCGGACATGAAATCCCTGGTGATCCACCCCGCATCCACCACCCACTCCCAGATGAATGAGGCGGAATTGGAATCGTCCGGCATCGGGCCCTCCACCGTGAGGCTCAGCATCGGGTGCGAGCACATCGACGACATCATCGCCGACCTCGCCCAGGCGCTGGAGAAGATCCGATGCGGATAGGCGCCGGGCCGTATGCGGACCCGGAGCCGGTCCTCGGGATCCTCGGGGGCGATGTGCTCCCGGTCTCCGAGGATGGCTTCCAGGATGCGCTTCTCTCCGGCGATATCGACGCCTACGTCGCGAGGTACGACAGGATACCGCAGGGACTGGACAGGGGGATCTCCCTGGCGGCGGTCCTCCGCCGCGGCCCCTCCGGGTTCTCCTCCGATAGACCGCTCGAGGAGCTCCCCTGCGGTTCCAGGATCCGCATCTGCTCCGAATTGGCCGGGAGGATACTCTCGGGCATCAGACCCGACCTCGTCCCGGCGGACGACGGGTACTCCGCTACCATTTCTCCATCCTACATCTCCGGCGGATATCCCCTGGACGAGGAGGTCTTCATCGGGGCCCCGGCCCAGGGATGCGTCGCCGTCTTCATAAGGAAGGACGATGAGGCCGCTGGAGCGGTTAGATCCCTCAACCACATGCCCTCCCGCACCGAAGCGGAGGCGGAGAGGGGATTGATGAACCTCCTGGGAGCCGTCCCCGGCGCGCCCTTCGGCGCGAGGGCGGAGGTGGTGGAGGATTCCATAAGGATAAGAGCGGCCAGCTACTGCTACGGCGTGGATGGTAGGCGCTGCGACGAGTACATCCCGATAGATTACGTGATGGACGAGATCCTCGGGATCGCCGAGTACCTCGGCGGGAAACGCGATGATATCGTTTGATCCTCAGCAGCTTCACGCAGATGGGGACGAACTTGCAGGACATGCTGACGCCGTAGACCTCGGCATCGGCACCTCTGAGAACCTCCATGGCGGACTGCCACCCGATAACGGGGATGTCCTCCATGACGATCACATTGACCTTCCTGCCCTCCGAAAGCTTCCCCTGGAGGAAGGATCTGAGCTCGGAGGGGAATGATATGCCCAGATCTACCAGCGTATCCCTGTTCAGGACGATGATCTCGGAATCTGGCTCCGCGGCCCTGAGCCCCTGCTCGACGCATTCGGCCATCTGCAGGATCTGGTTCCTCAGACCGGGGAGGACCAGGATCCCCGGATCCATCAGGAATGCATCGATGCCATCGCTGGGATCCGCCTCGTTGGGGCACAGGTTTATCATGCCCTCCACATCGGCGCTTGCTTATTATAGGATTCCGATTAGCGTCCATGGAATGCGCAGAGGGCGACCCGTCCACCTTGGACGCGAGGATCGAGAGGTTCATCCGCGACAGGTCGGCCAGCGCGGTCACCGGTCCCCGCCGCATGGGACGCGAGGCTTTCGCCCGCCATGTGGCATCCGTTGCCGAATCAATGGGATACAGGGTGTCTTTGGATGGAGAGGATGTCCCGGATGCGGAGATCGTCGTGATGCTCCATTGGATGGGTTCCGAGGGTGTCTCCGAGCGCTTCCCGCACGCCGACATAATGTACGGGCAGGACCTCTGCCACCAAGTGCCAGCGGTCATGCGCCATGCTCCGAATCGAAATAATATAAATACCGTCCGTCGGATTCACGGATAGGTAATAACATGGAAGTTACTATCGATAAGAACGCATGGCTGTTCTCCGTCATAGCGGGAATACTGCTTCTCATCATCGGGCTGCTCATGGTGGCCCTGAAGCAGGACTCGCTGGAGATCATCCTCATGATTGCCGGAGTCCTGGCCATCATCGTCGGGGCCCTCAGGTTCTATGGAGCCTTCACAGCTAAAGATACAGTAGGGATGGTTATCGCCGCCCTGATCATCGCGGTCGGTATCGTCCTCGTCGTTATGCCCAATCTGGTCAGCGACGTCCTGATGATCATCCTGGCCATCGGCCTGTTCCTCTTCGGTCTTATCACCCTCCTCGAGGGACTCAAGGACAGGGGACAGGGCACCATCGCCCTGCTGTTCCCCGTGTTGATCGGCGCCCTGTTCATCGTCATCGGGATATATGCGCTCCTGAACCTGGACGACACCGCTGATATCGTCATGATCATCATCGGTGCCATCATCGCCCTCAGCGGTGCCATCGACATCGTCAGGGGAGCGAAGCTCAAGGGCCTGTTCTGAACCATTTTAGGCGGGCTCCGCCCGCCGTTCTTTCACTTCACGCGGCCGGTTTCGACCTGTATTCAATGCATGGATGTTTATCACCATAATCGCAAATCACTTAACTGAAATGCCACAAATCACTTAACTGAAATGCCACAAATCACTTAACTGAAATGCCACAAATCACTTAACCATATCGAGGTGCCACATATGGAATACAGGCCCAAGATAGTCGATGGTCAATTAGATCTCCGTATGGAAGCATTCGGAGCTGTGCAGATAGTCGGTCCGAAAGGATGCGGAAAGACCACTACGGCCAAACAGCGGGCCAAGACGATCATCGAATTCCAAGATGAGGACAAACGCGACAGATACCTCCAAGTTGCCGAAGAGATGCCCTCCAGGCTGCTCCGCGGCGAGAAGCCCGTGCTATTCGATGAATGGCAGGATGCCCGACCTCAAGATGATCATAACCGGCACAGAGGAAGGGTACAGAAGGGACGATGGCATCACGGTGGTTCCCATCGGATGCCTAAGGGACCGAAAGCGGTTTCAGGCCCGGCTCGAAGCCAGGCCGTTGCAATCATCTCTGATCGTTTATCATTCAGCAAGTCTGGGTAAGCACCAAGGCCATCCGCTGCAGGATTGCAGAATGTTTCGTACAGGAACGGCCTCCGGATGCGCATTCACTCGATCTCTATCGATGTGGAGACGTTGGGATAGTACTTCTCGTTGGTGAAGTAGTCCTCCATTTTGCTCGGGATCTCACCGAGATCATATCCGGTGGCGGTGGTCTCTCCGAACATGTATCCGTCAGGGTTCCTTTCGTACCCTTCCACTGCATCGATGATGATGATCCCGCATGCATGCTGGGGCATCAGCTGTATCCCTACCTTCCAATCGTAGCCGAGGATTTCCCTGCACTGATGGGCGATGGCGGCGAAGAGGATGGAAGTATCCTCGCAATCCCCTCCACGGTCATACAATGTCTCCAAGGGGAACTTCCAATATTCTTTCGCGCCCATGTATTCGTCATCGGCCTGGTATTCCAGATTTTGGGTGAATGCGAGGATATAGTCCAGGAACGCGTACTCCTCGATCTCCGCATGCTTTTGCTCGTACATCGATATCAATGTGCCTACCAGCTGCTCCGTGTATGGTGCCATGTGGGAGTCTGTGTAGCTCAGAGTAACGAATGTCCTG